>CAYNJG010000143.1:0-18761 GCA_964397295.1 uncultured Pirellulaceae bacterium | reverse complement strand
GTCATTGTCTTACCTTATCGAACCTCGGCATTATAGCACTCGGGCTTTACAAGGGGACGTTCAACTTCTCCAGCTTTTTCTCAGGCGTGCTGAATATCAACGAATAGCTAACGTTTCGGGAAGTAGCTTTTTCCGCTGCCGTTGTAGTGCAGTAGGTTGTAAGGCGGGATGTGATCGGCTGGTGTCTGAGGCGTCACAATTTCGCAGGCGATGCCATAAAGCCAGGAAGAACCTTCTACGCCAATGATCCGCTGCGTGTTCTTGCGCTTGTTTCCCCAGGCTCTACCGACGCCTGCCAAGTTGAATCGATCGAATTTGCCTTCTTCGTCAACATGCAGATCGCCGATCACAAGAATCTCGCAACCACGCGAATGCGATTCGGCGTTGGACTGCTCGTCCATTGGCTTCCCCATTTGGCCGGAACCTTCCAGCTTCATTCGGATACCTTTGTCGTTGGACGTTACCGTTAGAGTCATCGTGGAATCTCTTAGTGGCAAAGAACTGACACTACCCTCCATGAAGTCGATGCCGATCGTGCTGAAAAAACGTTCCTGGATGGGCAGCGGAGCTTCGAAGGTATGCCCTACGCTTGCGTTGGAGGGAACAAGGCTTTCGCGTTCTTCCTTTGTCAGCCAAAGCATGTCGCTTTGCGATTCCACGGCCCATCGATCTGGGTTGTTCTTGTAGTAGAACGTTTTGGCGCGTTCGTAGTTGCCCGCGGAATTCGGTCGAAGATAGGAGCAGTAAGCTTTTACGATAAGGCCACCTTCGGGTGGAGGCGGCATCTCTCTCTCGGGCTTCGATTCGTCACTGCCAAGTTTCGGGCGTCGCTCGCTTTCGGCTAAACGCTTGAAGTCCGTATAAACTCCGCTCAATTCTTTTCGTCTCAGTCGCATTCCATTGCGATGTAGCAGGTAGCCGGATGCGGTGGCGGCAGTCAGGTGATTGCCGCCGGCTTTGATCTTCTCGCAAAACTCGAGTTCCGTCGCGTTTCCTCTGAAATAGGAATCAAGCGCCAACGGTACGAAATACTCATTCACAAAACCAGGATCGACTTGATTGCCGGTGAACCACCGAGCACGGTTGCTTGTGCAAGCGCCTCACGTGCGACTAAGTGGGTGTCCATCGGCGGCCGTGAAAACAATTATTGGTTTGTTTTCAGATGCGGCCTTTGCTCGTGCTTCGCTGACGTCTGTTAACCAAGCCACCTCGCGCCACGGGCTTTCGCTGGGCTGAGGCTTGATGATTTTCGTTAAGCTAGAAATATCTTCTAGCTTCAGCGGTTTGAGTTCATCCCCACTGGAGAACGCCACGAGGCATGCAAGGCACACTAATGTCAGGGTGATTCGGTTTCTCATAGCACTGGCTAGCAGGATAGGTTTCGGCTCTCACGCAATAGTATACTCTGCGTGAAAGCTCGACGTCCGTTTCGTCCGATGGCAATTCGCCGAAAACGCTACCAGATTTTGATCCGCTCTTCCTTGGGGCGAAACAAAGCATCTTCTGGCTTCAGCGTAAATGCGTCATAAAAAGCATCGATGTTAATGACAGGACCGTTTGCTCGATACCATGAAGGTGCGTGGGGATCGGTGAGCAAGCGTCGCATCATTTCAGCATCGCGGTATTTGCGTCGCCAAACTTGGCTCCACCCGAGAAAGAACCGTTGGTCGCCGGTCCAGTTGTCCAGTTTGGGCGATTCTTTGCCGTTGAGCGAGATTTTGTACGCCTTGTGAGCGATCGCGAGGCCCGACAAGTCTGCGATGTTTTCGCCAAGCGTCAGTTGACCGTCTACGTTCTTGCCAGGCAGTGGTGAGTATTCGTTGAACTGATCGACGAGGCGTTTCGTGATGGCTTCGAATTCGTGGCGATCTTTTGCAGTCCACCAGCTCACGAGATTTCCGTCGCCATCGTATTTGCTGCCTTGGTCGTCAAAACCGTGGCTGATCTCGTGCCCAATGACCGCGCCAATACCACCGTAGTTAACCGCATCGTCCGCTTCCATGTTGAAGAACGGAGGCTGAAGGATCGCAGCGGGAAAAACGATTTCGTTTTTCGTCGGGTTGTAGTACGCGTTGACCGTCTGCGGTGTCATGCCCCATTCTTCTCGGTCGATGGGTTTGCCAAGCTTATCGATGTTGCGATGAAATTCTGTGGCATTAGATCGCAACACGTTGCCGACCAAATCGTTGTCCACTGTGAGTTTCGAGTAGTCTTTCCAGACATTGGGATACCCGATCTTCACACGAAACTTCGATAGCTTTTCTTTGGCTTTCGCTTTTGTAGCGTCGGTCATCCACGTGAGTTCGTCGATGCTCTGCTCGAACGCTTTCACCAAGTTGGCGACGAGTTCCTCCATGCGAGCTTTCGCTTCTGGTGGAAAGTGCTTCTCTACGTACAGTCGACCGACAACTTCACCCAGCGATTGTTCGACTAGTCGGACACCACGTTTCCAACGCGGTTTCTGTTCTGGGATTCCTTGGAGTGCCTTCGAGTGAAATGCGAAATGTGCGTCGATGAAGTTTTGGCTCAAAAACGGCGCTGCCCCATCGAGTGCATTGAACTTCATGTACAGTTTCCAAGTTTCCATTGGGGTTTCTTGGATGATCTTGTTGAGGCCTTCGAAGAAACTGGGGGCGGTTACGATAACATCGCCGGTGTCGTTCAGATCGGCCGAACGAAAAAACGATTGCCATCGAAAGTTCGGCGTGAGTTTATCCAAATCGGCACGCGCGAATTTGTTGTATCGTTTTTCCGCGTCACGCAATTCCGTGCGTTCCCACTGAATCTCGGCCAGTTTCGTTTCCAACGCGAGGATCTTTTCAGCTACGTCGTCTTCCATGCCGCCGTTGAGTGCGGCTAATTTGAATAGTTGGGCGACGTATGTCTTCAGGGCTTCGCGAGCTTCCAGGTATTTCGGATCGTCTTCTAAGTAGTAGTCGCGATCGGGCAACGATGTTCCACTTTGGTACAGCGAGATAATGTACTCGGTTGAGTTTTTGGCATCCTGCGAAACGTACATTCCCAAAGGCGAACCAATACCCTGTTTTTGGAACTTGCCGAACCACGACGCGAGCTGTTCGCCAGGGGCATTTTTACCGATTGCGTCTATCTCGCCGAGCGTTTTCTTTATGGGTGCGGCGCCGAGTTCGCTGACTCTCTTTTCATCCATGAAGCTCTTGTAAAGGTCACCGACTTTCTGCGCATCAGACCCTGGTTTGTTGGTTGCAGCGGCGGCTTCCTCGATGATTGTGCGCAAGCGTTCTTCCGATAAGTCGGCCAGTACGGTGAATGAGCCGTAATTCGACTTATCCGAAGGAATGTCGGTCGTCTTGAGCCACGTTCCATTCACTGCGTTGTAAAAATCGTCCTGTAGGCGAACGTTCGCATCGAACGTCGTCTTATCAACGCCCGACAGTTTCTGGCCAAAAGAAAAGGACGTCGATCCGAGTAGGCAAGCCGCGAAGCAGAGAAAGCGGAACGTTGGTCGAGAATTCATGGTGCATCCATCCTGAAGCCGGTAGTCGAAAACGCCAGTCTAGCTTTGGAGTCCGATTGGGAAAATCCCGTATTTTTCTTCGTTGTTAAATCCTCCAGAATACGTCGAGATCCTTGCTTGGACTCTCTATGATGGAAGCATGAGATGGCCGCAACTTCCTGACTACGGGTGCATTCTACGCTGGCCGCACGATAGTGACGATGTCTTTCATCCAAACGACGTGTCAGCGGCTCGGCATTGCTTCCGCACGCAATGTGTGTTTCGCCGCGATTCGTTTGACGGTGTTTATTACTGCTGCGTTTATGGTCAACTTCAATTTCGCATGAAGCCATGCCTGTGGTTGCCAGTTAGGTCGGACGGGATCGACATAGGAGACTGGGTCGAAACGAAGGGCGTTGGCATGAGTCGCGAGATCTTCGTTGGTACTGTGGAAAGTATGCAGTTCGCGGCTCACAAGAATTGCATCCACTACAAACTGAAGCACGGCGAGATGACGTACCACGCCAACTTCTCTGCCTCCGAGTTGCGGCTATTGGATCAGAAGGTACAGCTAGAACCACGAAACGAGTTTCGTCTCGAGCCGCAATCAGGTGAAGCCGCCTATCAGATGCGCGAAGAATCTTAGTCCTCTCGACATGCCATTCGTTCTTCCGTTGTGCGCGTTTTGGCTAACTTAGTGTTTACTTTGGCTTAGCGTTGCTTGCCAATCAGTACACGATTCATAGGCGTGATCGTTGGTGGAATTGCATCCCATTTGACACGATAGCCAGCGTTGTGCAGTCGGTAGGTTCGGTCTACATCAATCGCTAAATCGCCTCCGATCGCCTGTTTAATACTAGGAGGGGAAGGGTGGGGGGCGTGATGCCGACAGCAGGGTAAAACGGCAACCGAGCCACGCGATTTGATCGCATGTTCGATGCATTGGTCGGTGCGCTCGCCGCAAGCGTGAACTCCAACGACGGAGGTACCCTTTGGGAGGTGTTCGTTTGCGTTCTCAAGATCGCATTCGAGGTATCGAATCTTTTCTGTAACCCACGGTGCCACTTCTGTCGCAGCGGCTAGAGCTGTATCAAAACTTGCCGGACGTACTTTGTCGATCAGTGATACGCGTTCAACCTGCCGTTCGAACATAGCGAATAGAATACCGACGAGACCGTGACCACAGCAAAGATCCGCCAGGTTGGGTGCTCGGATTTGATTTCGCACACACGCGTAGAATTCGAAGCTTTCTAGTACTTCTTTGAACGGGATGGCTCTATGTTCGCACAGAGCTCGAGCGAATACAGCGGAAAGCAGATCACCTGGAAACCATCGCGTATCGGAAGCACGTAGCCGATCACGACAGCCAGCTTTTTTGGCGAAGTCTAGTTCGTCAAATTGTTTGAGGAACCGAAAGCGTTGATTGGCGTTTTCTAATGGCTGAGCGAACTCGTTGTGAGTGCAGTGTGTCACGCGGCGGTTGTTTTCGCTGGAGCGTAGAATTGTTCGCGGATGGATTCGAGGAAGTATCGCCGAGTCAGCATGATCCGTGGAACGCTCGTCGCATTGGGGGCGGGTGTATGAAGCGTACGCAGATCCACGAAGTAAACGTCGCCTGGTTCCCCATGCATTTCTACGACTTGCAGTTTGACGTCGCCGCACTGTAGAGCGCTGCGCATGAATTGGTTTCGGTTCGTCGTGTGTTTCGACATGAGTTCGCGAAAGTACGGTTCTTTTTTGAGTTTTTGTTTCACGTCTTTCGAGCTCATCCGTTCTTCGACATTGTTGAGCATTCGATGGGAGCCAGCGACGACGAGAGTCCCGCCACCTTCTGGTTTCACCGTTTCCAAAAAGGTAAAAACTTGCACGCCGGGAATGTCGCAGTTTGGAAAGCGAGGAACATCGAGATGCCACACGTTATGTGGTACTTGCCATTCAGTAGCGTTTGGCAAAGTGAATAACGGTTGAGGCACTTTCATTCCGACAAACGTCGGCTGCTGAACAAGAAGTTCAGCAACGACCAACGGTATTTCATTCTGAACGAGGTTGTCGAACTCTTCACAGCCCTTGAGTTTTCGTCCAAGCTTGGCCCCAGCGTTGATGGGTTCGCCTTGCAAGTGTTGCGTTTGCCAAAGACTGCCGTCCCAGATGCCTGCTTCTTGCATGCGTTCACGCGTAGCCTCTCGTGCGGCAATAACTTTGTCGCGCGGTAGAAAACTTCGAAGGCAGAATACGCCTCTCTCGTGAAGTTGCTTTCGTAATCTCGAGAAGTCGATGCCGTTGTTGGTCATCTCACCAATATACGGGTTTTCAACCAGTCTTGCTCCATGGAAATGATTCCAGCGATAGAGCGGATGGCGTGTATCCCTGCTGCTTCGCAAAATCGGTCTCGCACAATATTTCGCGAACTCGGTGCCGCATCTTTCGCATTCGCGGAATGCTGTGAGCGTAGACGCACCAAGCGCAAGCAGCGAAGAGTAGGAGATATGGAAATGGTGCCGCGAATGAAAGGAACGCCGAAGCAATCAAACCAATCATGGGCCCAACAACCCAGTTGCCTATTTCGTATCCGCTAAGTCTGGCGTTGATTATTAGTCTGGCATGTTCCTGTTCAGCTAGGTTCTCGCAAATCGCTTTCACTTCTGGCGATTGAAAAGGAGACCACGTGGACGTAGTTTGAAAAAGACCTAGGAGAGGAAGCGATGCGCTAGCCAGATCGTGAAGATGAGCATTGTCTCGCTCAAGTTGCGTGCAACGTTCGGTTAGAGCCTGTAGTTCAGTTCGCAGAGCCTGTATTTCGTTGTCGGACATAGATTCGCCTCGCCGCGTCTAGTTTCTAACGAGTTTCGTTTCTCTTTTTACTATTCGATGGGAGGCGAAGCCAATTGAAAAGAAATGACGCGAGTTTGTGGTTTACTGTTCGTCTCGAAATGGCGAGTCGTTTGAGGAAATTCTGCAATTGTGAAGAATTCGTGTAGTTACGAGGCAGAATCAGCGTTAACCTTTGTTCTTGCAAAAACCCTGCAGAGACAAAGGTAAATTGATGCGCGATGCCCGTCCCCGTTTCGTCGGATTGCTAATCGCAATCTGTATAGCCTGCAATCTTTCGGCAGCTGACCAGACTGACACCAAACTCACAGCCGATCGTTTGCTGGCTCGTGATCATGTAGTGGAAGTTGAAGTCGAAGTCGATGAAGATGACTGGCAGTCGCTTTGTGATCAGACACGCAGCAATCCGTTTGGTGATCCAAGCGATAATCCGTTCAGCTACTTCAAAGCGGACGTAACGATCGATGGCCAGCTTGTAAAAAATGTCGGTATTCGAAAAAAGGGTTTTATCGGATCTCTCGATGACTATCGTCCTTCTTTGAAGATCAAGTTCGACAAGTACGAAGATCAATCGCCTGTCGAAGATATGGTCACGATGACGTTAAACAACAACAAGCAAGATCGCTCGTTGATGAGTCAGAGTCTCACGTACTATCTGTTTCGCAAAGCGGGTGTGCATGCACCGCGAGTCACTCATGCGACCGTAACGGTAAATGGAGACTACCTAGGGATCTATTCGCATGTCGAGTCGATGAAGAAGCCGTTTTTGAAACGCGAGTATGGCGATGCTTCGGGTGTGTTCTATGAAGGGACCATCACTGACTTTTATCCAAAAGCCATCAAGCGGTTGGAAGGAAAGACAAAGAAATCAGAAAAAGATCGCGCTGCGGCACTCAAGCTATCGGAATTGCTCGACGCGGATGATGTCGATCTTGCGGCGATTGAAAAGCTGGTCAACGTCGACTACTTCCTGAAATACTGGGCAATTGAATCGGTGCTTAGTTTTTGGGATGGCTATACGCAGAACCAGAACAATTACTTTGCCTACCAGAATCCGAAAGATGGCAAGTTCTATTTCATGCCATGGGGCGCCGACAGTTGTTTCGCCGAAAGTCCCTTCTCCCGCCGCCGTGGAACCACGAATGCAGCCAGTGTTGTCGCCAACAGTATTCTTTCAAACCGTCTGTATCAGATCGAAGGCATTCCAGATCGCTATAAGTCGACGTTAATGACAATTTTGAAAGATGTGTGGAACGAAGAAGAGTTGTTGAAGGAAATTGAGCGAATCAACGATCTTATCTTTGACGAATTCGACGAATCGCAATTGTTCGAGGCGCAGAGTGGCAGACGTGATGTCGAAAGATTTATCAAGAGTCGTCGCAAGGAGATCGAAGCAGAGCTTGAGGATTGGCCTGTTAAGGTGGTGGCTCAACCTCGCATTCCGTTCTATTCGGAAACGGTTGGTATGACAAAAGGCTCATTCAAAGCGATTTGGAACGATGGTTCCGACGTCGCCGATATCGAATTGAAGTTGAACGATGAAAAGGTCAAAGTCGAATCGGTTTCACTGCGAGCTGGAATGTCAGAGCCACGACGCTACGGTTGGGGTCGACCACCAGCACCAACCGCGGAGATCGCCATGACCTGCAAACGCACCGATGCTGACCCCATCGTGCTCACGATTAAAATCAATCCCGACGACTTTAAGGTCGGCGACAAGATCAAAGTCACCGGCAGCTTGCAGGAAGGCAATCGAGGCTACGGTCGACGTGGCTCCTGGGGAAAGCAACTGAAGGGTACGGCGAAACTGACCTCGGCCGGAATGAATGATGACGACGCTATCGAAGGCGAGTTCGATCTGGAGATTACCGAGATGCGCGGTGGACCTTGGTAGAACGCATCTCGCAATAGTCTCCTGCTGACGACCAAGAGCGTGCGTTTCAAATAGAGGCCTTGCGCTTACCGCACGGCTTGTCCACACTGGTGTTCGGCTTCTGCCGTCGCTGACAGAAGCGGTCCAGTTAGGATGAAGGTGCTAAACGATCACTTCGGTTTCTCCAGGTGATTTTCATTAGTGGGCTCGATGGGGGAGCATGTCGCCCAATGGCTGCCGCGATCTGACCCGTGACTAACCTCTTGAAGCAAGAATGTGTCTGCCGAATCGAAATCCGACCACAGAAAATACTTCCCCCCGTATGCCTGGAACAGGAATTAAACATAATCGAAAGACGAGAAAATCTTTGTAACGACTATACAGCCAGAAAGGCATAGGCATGGGACGTATTATCACCGCAGGCGTGGCGGGAGCGATCGTCTATTTCATCTGGGGCATGTTGGCATGGATGGCGATTCCGTTGCACTCGTCCACGATGGCTGGGCTGCCTGAAGAGCGATCCGTCGTTGAAGCACTCAATAGCCTGGGGCTTGAAACGGGCGTCTACGTTGTCCCTTTTTCAGCTGACTCGAGCGAGATGAGTGACCCCGAATCTGACTTCACAAGAAACCACACGGCTGGCCCGATCTTCTCGGTGTTCTACAAGAAAGACGGAGCAACTCCGATGGGCAGCAGCATGCTGCTCGGTGGTTTCATCATTGATCTTTTGGCTGCGATGTTGGCCGCGGCTCTTTTGTCGTGCACGGGTGCCTGTTGTCGAGGATATGGAGCACGCGTTGGGTTCGTGTTTGGGCTCGGTGTTTTCACCGCCCTCATTGCTCATGGTGGATACTGGAACTGGATGTATTTTCCGCTCGACTACACGATTGCCTTCATGATCGATGTTGCGGTCGGATGGTTGTTGGCGGGATTGGCAATTGCCTATTTCGTTCGCCCCAAGGAAGTGGTGGTCGAAGCGGCAACTGGCAGCGCGGCTGCAGTGGTTGAAAAGCCGAAGGCAACACCTGCTCCAGCGCCCGTTGAGAAAACGCCGATCCGCAATGATGCGATCAGTTTGTTAGCAACGCTTCAGCGAGAAGCTCGATTCGTGGATATCGTGAAGGAACCACTTGCCGACTATTCAAACGAACAGGTTGGAGCTGCCGCCCGTGATGTGTTGCGCGACTGCGGTGCCGTGCTCGATCGATTGTTTGGACTTTCGCCGGTTGTCGAGCAAGAAGAAGGCGCCAAGGTAGACATTCCATCCGGTGCCGATTTAGGAAAGTTCCAAGTTGCGGGCGACGCGAGCGGCGAAGCAAAATCTGGATCGCTTGTGCACCATGGTTGGCAAGCTAAAAAATGTGAGCTACCCAAGTGGACCGGTTCGAAAGAAGCATCGCTCATCGTTTCACCAGCCGAAATCGAAGTGAAATGAACGCCCCATCAAGATCGGCCAAATACATACTGGGCATCGACCTCGGAACGACAAATTCCGTCCTGGCTTTCACGAAGCTCGACAGCGAGAGCCCTGAGATCGAGTTGCTTCCGATTCCCCAATTGGTGGCCGACAACACGATTGAAGCTAGGTCTTCACTGCCTTCGTTTTGCTTTATGGCGTCAGAAGGTAGCGGGAAACTCGACCTACCATGGTCCGAGCAGCAACGTTTCTGCGTTGGTGAAATGGCCCGCAACAAGTCTGCCGAATTCCCGGAGCGGACCGTCGTCGCGGCAAAGTCGTGGTTGTCGCACGGCCGTGTGGACCGGCGGGCTCCCATTCTGCCGTGGCAAGCGCCGACAGAAGTGGAAAAGATTTCACCTGTCGATGCGGCGGCCCGATACCTCGGGCATCTCGTGGCCGCCTGGGCGGCAGAGCATCCGGAAGCTCCAATTTCGGAGCAGCGAGTCGTGCTTACAGTGCCCGCTTCGTTTGATGCGGTGGCGAAAGAACTCACCCGCGAAGCGGCGGTGGCTGCGGGTTTGCCCACCAATACGCTGCTTGTTGAAGAACCTCAAGCGGCACTCTATGCCTGGCTGTCGGAAGTCGAGGATCAATGGCGAGAATCTGTTTCTGTGGGAGATCGGTTGCTCGTCTGTGACGTCGGCGGTGGCACTACGGACTTAACCCTGGTTGCAATCCGGGACCAAAACGGAGAGTTAGAACTCGAACGCTTGGCCGTGGGGAATCATCTGCTGGTCGGTGGCGACAATATGGATTTGACGCTCGCCCATCTTGCTGCCGAAGAGTTCTCGAAAAAGGGTGTCAAGTTGGATCCGTGGCAATCCGTGTCGCTATGGCACTCATGTCGAGCGGCAAAGGAAACGTTGCTCGCGGATGGCGGGCCTGAAAACTACACCATTTCCGTACTGGGTCGCGGGAGCAAGCTGATCGGTGGTACGGTCTCTATCAATGTGGATCGCGCGGCGGTGGCCCAGTTGTTAGTCGATGGATTTCTTCCAGAGTGCAAACTTTCCGACAAAGCCATCCGTCAACGTGCGTCTGGATTCCAAGAACTGGGGCTTCCATTCGAATCAGATACTGGCATCACACGACACGTTGCCGAGTTTCTATCGTCGCAAACCGATGCAGATAGCGATTCGGCATGCCCGACGCATATTCTTTTCAACGGTGGCGTTTTCAAATCCATCGCGTTACAAGATCGCATGCTGGGCGTGCTCGATAGCTGGCAAGAAGGTTCCACAAAGCCGCTGCCTGGAATACAAGACTTGGATCACGCCGTTGCCAAAGGGGCCGCACACTACGGTTGGATTAAGGAGCATGGCGGTATGCGAATTCGCGGCGGTGTCGCGCGATCTTACTATGTCGGCATCGAGACGGCGGGACTCGCAATCCCTGGTGCCCCGCGCCCGCTGCAAGCACTCTGTGTTGTTCCCTTCGGCACGGAAGAAGGAACTGACATTGATGTGGATTCCGGTGAGTTCGGACTAGTGCATGGCGAACAGGCTGAATTTCGTTTTTTCAGTTCGGCGGTACGCAAAAACGACCAAGCTGGCGACCTGCTACGCAGTTGGGAAGAATCGGAAATCGTCGAGACATCGCCATTGGTTGCAACCCTTCCGGCGGATGACAATGTGAACGAACCCTACGTACCGGTGAAGTTCCACTCACGTATTACCGAACTCGGGACTTTTGAATTGTGGTGCGTGAGTACACAAAGCGAAGGTCGCTGGAAATTAGAGTTCAATGTTCGCGACGCTGAGGGCGAATAGCGTTGGCCGAGCCTAAACCAGAATTCGATCCGCTAGTCGACAAGGCTCCCGCGCGGTACGTGGTGGGCATCGACCTGGGCACCACGAATTCAGCAGTGATGTACGTCGATACGCACGAGTCGCCTTGGCAAGTTCGCTCACTTTCGGTGCCACAACTTGTCGCGACCAATCAAGTCGAAGACCGCGACACGCTCCCGTCGTTCCACCTACAAGCTCTGCCGCAAAATCTGACGGAAGATGCACTACAGCTGCCATGGACGGAAGGCAACCGAGACTGGTGTGTGGGAGTCATGGCTCGGGACGAGGGCATCAAGGCTCCCGGACGTCTGATCGCTTCCGCGAAGTCGTGGCTATGTCACTCAGGCGTCGATCGCGCCGCCAAACTACTACCTTGGCAAGGCTCCGCTGACGTCGAACGACTTTCACCAGTAGACGTGAGTGCTCGTTACTTAGAACACATCCGTGACGCGTGGAACGCAGAATTCAAGTCGGCACCGTTTTCGGAACAGGATATCGTGATCACGTTGCCGGCTTCGTTCGACGAAGTGGCTCGGGAGCTGACGGTCGAAGCGGCCGCGATGGCAAAGCTGCCCAACGTCGTGCTGATCGAAGAGCCGCAAGCTGCTTTTTACGCTTGGGTAAACAAGCACAAAGAAAGTTGGCCCGAACTCGTTTCGCCCGGTCACACGATTTTGGTGTGCGATATCGGTGGCGGTACGTCTGATTTCACCCTCATCAAGGTGAAACAACTCGACGGCACCGACGAAGGTGATTCTGATTCGCGGATCCAGTTCCATCGCATCGCGGTTGGTGACCACCTCATCCTTGGCGGTGATAACCTCGATCTGACCCTTGCACATCACATCGAAGGCAAGCTCACCGAAAACGGTAAGCTGACGGCCGCTCAATGGGACGTGCTCATTCGTAGTTGTCGCCGAGCAAAAGAGACGCTGTTGGGCGAAGCACCACCAGAAGAAGTCACGGTTAACTTGCCAGGCACGGGCTCAAAACTGATTGGCGGAGGACTTCAAGTCAGTATCTCCCGAGAGGAAGCCGAGCAGCTTTTGGTAGAAGGCTTTCTTCCCAAAACCGAAATCTCGGAACTGCCGACTTCGGGCCAGTCAGGCTTTCGCGAGTTTGGACTTCCATTCGCCAGTGACCCGGCGATTACCAAGCACTTGGCGGTGTTCTTGAATGCTCATGGCAAAGTGGCCAACGCGCCGCTGGCAGGTGATGCAGATGTTGCAGACCTTGAAGGCGCCGCGCGTCCTGACGTCGTACTCTTCAACGGCGGATTTTTTGCGTCACCACTCTTACGAGAACGATTGCTCAACGTTGTGTCCGATTGGTTTGCGGACGGCACAGACTGGCAACCGGTCGTGCTCGACAACGACCGACTCGACCTAGCCGTTGCTCGAGGTGCTGCCTACTACGGAATGGTTCGTCGCGGTGACGGAGTTCGAATCGCCGCCAACTTGGCGCGCAGCTATTACGTCGAGATTGGAACCGACGCCAATAACACACAGCAAGTTGCATGTTTGGTTCCAGGCGACACCGATCCCGGGCAAGATATTCACCTCGACAATCTAAAGCTCGATCTGACGATTTCACAACCAGTGGAATTCTTGCTGTATGTCTCAAGTACACGGCTAACGGACCAGCCAGGAGAAATCGTGTCGGTCAATCCGGAGGAAATGAAAGCGTTGCCTCCGCTTCGGACGGTTCTCCGCACGGAACGAAAGAACCGTACCGGTACGATTCCCGTCACGCTTAACGCTCATCTGAGCGAAATTGGGACAATCGAATTGTGGTGCCAATCCGAAGAGTCCGACCATCGCTGGCGACTTCAGTTCGATATCCGTTCGGCGATTCAAACCGACATCGAGGCTCACGCATCGGCGGCCGAAGTCGAAGGTTTCGTGGATGAATCGACTTGGCAAGCGTGCGAAGAAATCATCGATAGCGTGTTTGGCGAGGAAGCAGCCGAAAAACCCAGCACGCTAGTAAAACAACTTGCGGCGACTTTGGAAGCGGAGCGTTTTGAATGGCCAACCTCTCTGCTACGGCGCATCTGGGAACGCCTTATGGATAAAAAGGAAGGCCGCCGACGTACCCCTGGCCATGAAGCACGATGGCTCAATATGATCGGCTTTGCCTTACGACCGGGATATGGCCTAGCAATCGACGACTGGCGGGTTTCAGAAACGTGGCGGCACGTACGTGGCAAGCTTGTGCACGCAGGAGCTAGTCGAGCAGAATCGCTGATCCTTTGGCGCCGCATTTCGGGTGGCCTTTCTCCTGGTCAACAAAAGGCACTGGGCGAACCTATTATTTCGGCCCTGCGTGCCGCACATGCTGCATCAATGAAAGGGGCGCGTGGTACTCCGGCGGTTCCCATGCACGAGTCGAGTGAAGCATGGCGCTTGCTCGGCTCACTGGAATTGCTGGACGTGGCTATGAAAGTCCAGATTGCTGACATGACGGCGGACCTATTTCGAAAAGGTAAATACAAAAAAGTCCGCAACCCGATGGTCTGGGCGTTGGGCCGAATCGGACAGCGACAGCCGCTTTACGGGCCACTCAATCAAGTCGTTCCCAAACAGGATGCGCAACGGTGGTGCGAATTATTGATGGAGGCGGAGCTGTTTGAGTCATCGCACTTGGCGGTGATGCAGTTGGCTCGACTGACCAAAGACCGATACCGTGACGCCGACGAAGAGTTTCGCAGTCGAGTCACCAGCTGGATGGAAGATACCAGCGCGTCACCACACCTCATCGAACTGGTTGTTTCTGGCGGAGAATTGGCTGAGGAAGAACGAGACAAGATATTCGGCGAAGCGTTACCGCGTGGGTTGCGACTGCGAGATTCGAGCTAGAATCGTCGACCACGTACGCCTAGAGCCAGCAGGTTTGGCATTTTCTCTCGACACAGCCAACAATAGGTTGGCCAGTGTCAAAACGCAGCTTTCCACTTCCATTCTGGGCTCGTTGCATCGCCCGAAGGACAGAGGTAGTTTGATGAGCCTGCAAATTGCCCGAATTCATCACTATGAGTCAACGAATGAAAAGTCATCTTGTTTTCGCAGTGTTTCTCTTCGTTCTATTCTGTCGTGGCATCGTCCACGCGGATGACCGTCCGAATATTCTTTGGATCTATTTGGAAGACGTTAGCGGCTGGTTTAGTTGCTACGGTGACACGCTGATCGAGACGCCGAACATCGATTCGCTTGCAAAACAGGGGGTGAGATTCACGCGTTTCTATACGCCAGCTGGCGTGTGCTCGACAACGCGGTCATCGATCATCACCGGCATGATGCAAACGACGATTGATGCTCACAACCATCGCAGCTGTCGAGCCTCCTTTCGTGGCAAGTTGATGGGCGAGTACGACAAGAATGTCTTGCCTGGTCACGTCGTTCCGTTGCCGATTCGATTTCGCGAAGCAGGCTACTGGACCTTCAATGAAGGTGGCAAAGACGACTACAACTTTGAATTCACAACCGACGAATTCTACGACTTCATTCCAAAGAAGCGGCGCGGCTGGGGCCCTGCGGCACTTGTCGCTGGAGAATGTTGGGCGGGGAAAAAGAAAGACCAGCCATTTTTTGGCCAGGTTCAGCTCGGCGGTGGGAAGCTCGGAGGCAAAGCGCCCAAAGTTGTCGATCGAGCGAGAGTTTCGGTCCCGCCGTATTATCCTGATGTTGCCGAAGTTCGTGAAGAGATCGCGCACCATTACGATTGTTTGTTAAAGACGGATGAACAAGTTGGTCAGATCATTGCTGCACTCAAACGCGAGGGGCTCTTCGATAATACCGTGATCTTTATGTTCAGTGATCACGGAATGAAATTGCATCGGCACAAACAGATGCTCTACGAAGGCGGTATCCATATGCCGTTGATTGTGGTCGGCAAAGGGATTCCGGCAAACCAAGTTCGAGATGATCTCGTGAGCGGGATTGATGTTTCAGCGGCTACGTTGGCTGCAGGGCTGTCCGAAGTTCCAGAGAAAATGGAAGGCCGAGATTTCTTGGCCAACGACCACGTTCCGCGTGAGTATGTTGTTGCCGCAAGAGATCGTTGCGACTACACGATCGAGAAAATCCGAGCAATCGTGACGCCGCGATTCAAATACCTGCGCAACTATCTAACGGATCGGCCATACATGCAGCCGACTTACAAAGATGCTTGGCCCGTGACGAAAAAGTTCCGGCAGATGATGGCCGATGGGCAGATGAACGAAACGCAAGAGTTGTTTTTCGGGCAAGATCGTGTGCCAGAAGAACTGTACGACCTGGAAAATGATCCACACGAGATTCATAACTTGGCTAAGAAGCCAGAATTCGCTGCGCAGTTGGAGCAGCATCGGCAGTTGCTGGAAAACTGGATTACCGAAACAGGCGATAAGGGGCAGCAGCCAGAATCAGAAATCGGACTGCGGTGTACTCTAAAGCGATGGGGTAAAAAGTGCGTGAACCCGGAGTACAAAAAGGTGCGTGAACTTATGACAACGCAGTGAGTGGTTTTGAGAATCGCAACAGAAGTCGAAACAAAGAGAAAGTCGAGAGCTATCTCGGATCCGGTTACTTGTTGTCAGCAGGCGGTACGCCTTGAGTGGCAATGAGCCGTGAATTGTGAGGCTTGGTTGAGCGACGGAACTCGCCGGGAGTCACTCCCACTTCACGTTTGAAGACAACGTGCATGTATTCGGGATGCTCGAACCCACAAAGATTCGCGATTTGGCTAAGCGATTCGTCCGACTCTGCAAGTAGCTCACGCACACGTGATATTTGGACGTGGCGGATTTGTTGTTGCGGAGTTCGGTCGATGGATTCTCGCATGCGTCGCTCGAGTGTGCTGCGCGAGATCGAGATTCGTGATGCGACGTCGGAAACGGTAATTCCATTGCACGCGTTTTCGCGAATGAATCGAAGTGCAGTGGAAACATCTTTGTCTGCGACTGCAATCATGTCTGTCGAGCGTCGCGCAACGATACCCAGCGGCGGAACCGTCGTAGGTAACGGTTGTTCGCTCTGACCGTTCATGAGATTCGAAAGCTTTTCGGCCGCCAAGTAACCGATGAGCTCGGCGTTTGGAATCACGCTGCTAAGTGGAGTCGAGCAAAGTTGACAAACGAGCGTATCGTTATCGACGCCAATCACGGCCACGTCTTCTGGGATTGCAAGATTGGCTTGTGCGCACGCGGCCGTTACTTGCTGTCCACGGATGTCGTTGCAAGCCATCAGGCCGAGCGGCTTGGGGAGATTGCGAACCCAATCCGCGATCTGGTTCCGTTGGTCTTCGAACGACTCAGTTCCAAATATCAAAGGTGATGAAAAGAATTCGCAGTGTGGTCTGCCACTGGCACGAAGGTGATTGACGAAAGCCTGGCCGCGTCGATCTGACCAACCTTCTTGAGAGAAACCACAGTAGGCGAATTTACGGTAGCCACGTTCCAGCAAGTGCTCCGCTGCAGTTCTCCCGATCGCTTCGTCATCGGACCGTACTAACGGGAACTCTAACGAGTGAGATTCGTATCGATCGGAAAGATTTATTAGTTTAATACCCTTGCCCCGCAGCGCTCGCGCAAGACGTGGCGTGGTTATACGCGAAATAACGCCGTCACCTTCCCAATCGTAAATCCAAGGGGGAGCCTCTGAGCTGAGAACTCGTTCTTGAGAAAAGACGGTCCACTCATCACGCTTTCGCATGAACCGAATTACCCCGGAGAGCACGGAGCGACCATACCCACTCGAGCTTTCGATCAGTAGCGCTACGCGCCGTCTTTCCTTTGGGTCTGTCACGGTTGGCAATTCTGCAGAGGGGATTTTGTAACCTTTTAGTAACGCAAAGTTTGACCAAGCAAAGTAGTTTCGCCAAGCAACTCAATGCGAAAACTCAATGGGGTGATGCTGTTTCTCAATACTAGTTGATAAATGAGCCGTTTCTAAGCACTAGATCGACTCTGCAGAGGGGTTTTGTTCAATAAAACGCGTAAATTTCCTTAGCGGTGTTTAGTAGGTTAAACGTTTTCAGTCTGGTTTCCCTTCTGGACAGTTTCTGCAGGTGCGTGGAATGATTGTTACCACGTGCACAACTCATTGCAGTCCTATCTGTGTGATTCGCAACGCTCCATCCGCACTCTCCTCCCACCTTTTTCTGATGGCGTTGTTGAGGCGAAGTGGAACGTGAAGTCAGGTTTCTATCCGTCAGAGGCTTCTATCCGTCAGTACGAAAGAGGCGCATCAGCATGAGAATGAATTTTCTTCTAGTGATGGGGTTCACGGGCATCTCGTCCGGCTTTGAGTTTTACGAGTGACCCGATCCGGAAGACTCGGTTACGGTCACCACCCAAGAGTCAGGTCTTTGGCCGATTTCCAATTCATTCAGGGACCTGGCGATGGTTACAGTGCAGAGGAACCGCATATAAAAAAACTCGGCGGGGCGGAAGGCAATTGGGTCACCGCTGACGATGCGGGTTTCCCAGCGGATTACATCGAAGAAGTTGGAAGACCCGTTATTCAGTTCGACCTCGACGCGACGTTCCGTTGTGGATTCCCAATCTTTGCTGCTGATCAACTGACAGGACTCGATGCTCTTGAGTTACTGTTCGACGCCCCTTCGCTTGGCACGATCATTTTCGGTGCAGGTAGTGGGTGTAATCCGAATACGCTGGCGACATTGATGGAAGAGTGGTGGTATTGCGTTTGCTGACTTCTTGGTTTTGTCGCAGAATTTTGGGTAAACGGTAGGCGGAGCTGAATCGGTTCCAGAACCATCAGGGTTGGTGTTGCTAGGCTTGGCTGGAATGCTGGGCGGTTACTTGCGACGTCGTCGCTAATCGAATGCTAAGGCATCCGATCGATTAGATCTTTCAATCGGCTCGCATTTCGCGAGTCGTTTTTTATTGGTGCTGCGTTGTTAGTGCGTTTGGGCCATTATGCCGCACTGAAGTGTGGGTGACCGCCGGCAAGGGTGTTGTGAAAGCGGTTTTCCGTAGGTGGATTTGCTGCGAGAGTTTTTGGAAGCCACATTACCCACAATTGGGGGTCAGTTCGAGAAGCAGTTCGATAAGGTCTCTATTGTTCGGTACCCAAATTGGTCGAACAGTATGAGGGGCACGTTCGCGATTGCGAGGTGTGCTTCTTCTCGGGTATGTGATGCTTTCAAATTCGTTCCTTGTTACTGCTTGCGAGTAGCAACGAGGATACTTGTCCGTTTGAGATTAGGAGTCCGTAGGCAGCTAGACCAACCAGTAGCTTACGCTTACTAAACTGGAATGTTTGAAGTCGGAGAGTTACCTTGTGGCAGTTGGTGTGCTACGTATTCGGAAAATAGGATTACGGACAAGGAGTTGTT
>CAYNJG010000142.1:0-18816 GCA_964397295.1 uncultured Pirellulaceae bacterium | reverse complement strand
CTTGGTGAAGAACTTTTGCTCGAGCATTCAGCAATCGAAAGGCATCGCGAGATTTCGGCTGCGGAAGAGCCGCCATCCCGGCGTTGAAATCGATCGGCACCACACACTCCATCTGCATGGCTTTGTCGACTTCTCTCAACGGTCCGCTGTTGAGTGCTAAGAATTCCTTCAGCTTCGTTTCGTCTTCGGTCAAGATCGATTGCTCGACCGACGCTGACGCCTGCGCCAGAACGTCATAGCCGTTGGGAGTCGGTATCGGGATTTGCGGCGGAGGTGAATTGAACCAAATCCAGCCAGCAACAAAGGCGAGAAACAGTGCCACCAACGTAACGACGGTGAACACCTTTATCTTTCCTGATTTCATTTCTGCCCCTTTGAATAAATAACGAACGAACCACTATAGGTGGTATTCGCCCCACGACGAAGCAGATTGGGATTTGCGAAGAATACAACTCCAGCGACTGAACGATTCGATCGGTTCTACATCACGTCATCAAAGTCTC
Organism: uncultured Pirellulaceae bacterium; assembly: GCA_964397295.1. Taxonomy (GTDB): domain Bacteria; phylum Planctomycetota; class Planctomycetia; order Pirellulales; family Pirellulaceae; genus CAYNJG01. The sequence goes on along the minus strand of CAYNJG010000142.1, from coordinate 18,313 downwards.
GCGAACTATCGCGGATGGCGCGGCGGTTGATGAGGCCATAAAACCTGTTGCGTCGATGAGATGAGATGCGTCTCGGACTCGTGTTGGTGCTTGAGCGAAAGTTTGCTAAAAATCAGGTCTCCAAGGATTGGGGTGCTAGCGGCGGGTGCGGCTTAGCACCGGGCACACGGACGGCAACCATGCACAATTTTTTTTGGCTCCTCCGGCCAGCGTTGAAATATCGCTGGACTATGGCTGGAATCTTCTTTTCGTCGATGATGGTCGCACTGATGTGGGGCCTGAACATTGGCGCGCTCTTCCCGGTCCTTAAGGTCGCCTTCCAGAAGCAATCGCTTCAAGAATGGGTCGATGAAGAAATCGGCGAAGCGAAAATAAAAGTCGCAAAACACACCGCCGAACTTGAAACGGCGCCGACCGAAAAACACTCGCGGCTCGAAATCGATATCGAAAGCGAACAAAATGCGATCACTTTTTATGGCTACCTGAAACCGCTTGCGGACAGGATGCCAAAAGACCCGTTTACGACGATCGTGTTCATCGTGATCGCGCTGGTCTTGGGCACTATCGTCAAAGGCATTTTCGTCTTTACCAACGTCATGCTGGTATCGCGATTGGAGCAACGCGTCACGTTTGACGTCAGGCAGCGATTCTTTTATCGCTGTATCAAGATGTCGCAGTCGTCGTTTGGCGAACAGCGTACGAGTAGTCTGCTTAGCCGATTTCACGCCGATGTCGGATGTATCTCTGGTGCCGTTCGGGCTCTAGCGGGTACGGCACTTCGCGAGCCATTGAAAATGGTGGCTTGCTTGGTTGGAGCTTGCGTTATCAGCCCTCGCATGTTGATTCTCTCGCTCGTACTTACACCCATCACTGCGTTGACGATTCGAAAGCTGGCAAAGTCAATCAAACGAGCAAACCGACGATCGTTGGAAGAAGTTTCTGCCCTGTTCGGCGTGTTAACCGAGGCGTTTCAGGGTATCGAAACTGTCCAGGCATTTACTCTTGAAAGAAATCAACGCCAACGTTTTTACACTGTCGCCAAGAGTTGTCTCAAACGCAACATGCGGATCGCGCTGTATAACGCAATGACCAAGCCAATCACCGAAGTGCTTGGCATATGCGTGATTGCACTCGCGATCATTAGTGGTGCATACCTGACACTCAAAGGCGTCGTTTACATCGGGCCATTCCGTATGCTCGACCGTCCGTTGGACATGACGCAAATGATGGCATTCTTCGCGTTCTTAATTGGAGCCACCGAACCAGCGCGAAAGCTGTCGGACGTTTTCAATGCCATTCAAGCTGGAACCGCCGCGTCCGAACGATTGATTCCGCTACTCGAACAGACTCCGAAAATTCGAGATCCTGAGCAACCCGTTCCGATGCCAGCGGGACTGCAAACCATATCGCTCAAAGATATTTCGTTCGAGTACAACGAAAGCACACCGGTCCTTGTTGACATCAATTTGGAAGTTGGTGGCGGTGAGACGATCGCTATTGTGGGGCCTAACGGCTGTGGCAAAACAACGCTGATCAACATGCTGCCGCGGTTCCATGATCCAACAATAGGTACGGTATCTATCAATGGCGTCGACGTCCGCAGCGTCCGTACGAGAGATCTGCGCCAACGAATCGGTATGGTTACGCAACGCTCTTTACTGTTCGACGATACGGTTTACAACAACATTCGTCACGGTCGGCTCGATGCGTCTCAGGCGGATGTCGTTCGAGCAGCCAAAGCCGCGCGAGCTGACAAATTCATTAACGAAAAACTCGAGAATAGCTACGAAACCGTCATCGGTTCCGCTGGCGGAAATCTATCGGGAGGACAACGTCAACGATTGGCGCTGGCCCGAGCAATCGTACGCGATCCTGAGATATTGATTCTTGATGAAGCAACCAGTCAGATCGATATTGAAAGCGAGCAGCTGATCCACCAAGCGCTCGAGCAATTCGCGAAAGATCGCACCGTGATCATGATCACGCATCGCCTCTCTACACTCGAACTTGCGGATCGAGTCGTGGTAATGGATCAAGGTCGCATTGCTGACGTCGGCACGCACGAAGAGTTGATTTCTCGCTGCGATTTGTATCAGCGACTGCACGAAGTGCAGTTCAAACGTACGGCCTAACGTACGATCCTCTGTTCGTTCGAGACAAGTGACCCACGAAGAGCAGCACTCTACTTCGTGGTCGAAAAACAAGCTCGCTCACCCCAGTTGCCATGATTAAGCAACCGACAGCTTGTCGTAGATCATTGCTCCCGTGACCGACACCGGTTACTCTTCTTGGGTAATATTCGCTGGGTTGGATACGGAGTTAGCAATGTCTCATCTGCTTTTCACTTTCATTTTTGTGGCTTTTGTTTGCGGCCAAGCCATGGCAAAAACACACACCGTTTACATCGGCACCTACACAGGTAAGGGCAGCAAGGGTATCTATGCCGTCTCGTTCAACGACAAGACGGGCGAGATCAAAAAGCTGGGCCTGGCGGCGGAGACCGAAAACCCGTCTTTCGTCGCACTGCATGAAAATGGCAAGTACCTTTACGCAGTCAATGAGACAGGTAGCGGTGAGATCAGTGCGTTCAAAACAAGAAAAGACTCTTACAAGTTAGAGCTTATCAACGAAAAACCGTCGGGTGGAGGAGCGCCGTGCCACTTAGTGATCGACGAAACCGGTCGAAATCTGCTGGTTGCTAACTACTCAGGTGGCAGTGTTTCCGCAATACGCATTGACGACAAAGATGGAGCCTTAGGCGAGCAGACCGCGTTGATTCAACACGAAGGCTCCAGCGTTACCGACCGTCAAAAAGCACCGCATGGCCATTCGATCAATCTGTCCACTGACAATCGATTCGCTATCGTGGCTGACCTTGGTACCGACGAAGTTGTCACCTATGCCTTTGACGCAAAAAAGGGAACGCTCAAACGTGCTAGTGCTGAAGAGATGAAACCAGGATCGGGACCTCGCCATTTTGCATTCAATCCCAAGAGCAATCACGCGTACGCCATCAATGAACTGACCTCCACGATTACGGTAATGGAGTACAACAAGAAAAGTGGTGAGCTATCCACAATCCAAGATATTCCAACCCTTCCTCGCGATTTCACTGGCAAGAGTTTTACCGCCGAAGTCCGAGTCTCGCCCGACGGCCGATTCGTCTATGGATCGAACCGAGGGCACGACAGCATCGCCGTGCTGCGAGTCGGGGATGATCACAAGTTGACGCTGATCCAAATCGAATCGATCAACGGAAAAACACCGAGAAACTTCAACTTGGACCCGAGCGGCAAGTTCCTGCTAACTGCAGGTCAGAACTCAGGTAGAATCCGAGTCTTCGAGATCGATCAAAAAACGGGTCGACTGAAAAAAACGGATCACTCAGTCAAAATCCCGTCGCCCGTTTGCATTCGATTTTCGAAATAGCAGTGAGCCCGGTTACTCTCGGTCGGTTCGACGACTGACGTCCACGGTGTTGTGCAGTTCCACGTCCTGGCAAACGGCTCGCACAATCTCTTGCGCCATCTGTTTGTGGTAAAACGACTGCACTCGCCCAGAGATGACAAGCGATGCGCCCGCCTCCTCGACATTCAAGTTGCGAAGTTCATGTAGGAAGCTCTGGCGCAGAGCTTCTCGTGCATGATCTAAGTTGTCCTTGCAATCGGACATAGCGAATCCATGCCTGCACTTGGAAGTGGTGGACATGTCGCATGGCAAAGAAGGGAATCATGATGAGTGGTGCGACAGCGTCAACTTAGCTTTGTTGTGAAACCTAAGTCAAGCGCATCGTAACTCAACCGTGAATCTTGCCGACCGATTGCAGGTACTCGATAACCTGCTTTGCCAAATCCGCCGGGGACTTTCCTCCACCATCTAGCGTAAGTTCCGCATTGTCCGGAGCTTCGTAAGGATCACTGATGCCGGTGAAGTTCTTGATCTCTCCCGCGCGGGCTTTCTTGTAAAGCCCTTTCGGATCGCGACTTTCACAGATCTCGAGCGGCGTATCGACAAATACCTCAATGAAATCAGTTGGCGCGCCCGCATCTGTAATCCATTTGCGTGCGGCATCGCGATCGGCTCGATACGGGCTCACGAATGCCGTGAGCGTGATTAGGCCAGCCGACGCAAAGAGCTGGCCGACAGCTGCAATTCTTCTAATATTCTCTTGACGATCTTCTGCGCCGAAACCCAGTCCGAATCGTTGTGCATACTCATCGCCAAACACGGAAAGGATCTGCGGACTTGCATTCAAGCCGTGGCGCACGTTATCGCCGTCCAGCAAATAGGTCTTCACGTTGGCTGCGTGTAGTTGATGGTCGACCTCGTTCGCAACGGTACTCTTGCCGCTTCCGCTAAGCCCTGTGAACCAAACGACGCAACCCGACTGTGCAAGAAGTTGTTCGCGTTGCTCTCGCGTTACCGAGTGATCGTGCCAAGTAATGTCAGTCATTTATTCGTTATTCCGTTGTCAGGCGAGAAACGCAGCTTTTGTTTGCCGTGTTTCTCTCGTCGTACCGTGAGCCTGCAATATACTCGATCGTACTTCGACTGTGTGCTCGGCTGAGTAGTGGGTACCCCACAAGGGCTCTTTGGTGTCGGCGATCTTCAGCAAGGTATCGACGCAACTGGCGATAGCCAATTAGATGGACGTATTGAGGGCAGTCAGGGCAGCTTATAGATAGGCCTGTTGGTGTATGTAACCAAGTTGAATCGGAACGTCTGCAAGCCCGCAACACGATGGCTTACGTTCTCTTAATACCGGCGAGCAAGCTAAACGATTTCCTCAAGAGACACCCACTGGCCCACGTGACGCGAACCTTTTACGCTAGATGATGTCTTGTAGTGGTTGGCCGCCGCAAATTCGCGTTCCTTCTTCCATCTTTTCGCCATCTTGAATCTCAATATCACCCGCATCGATACTCGACAGGACGACGTTCAGGCAGCGCTCGATGAATTGGCCGCGCGCCTTAGCCCTTCGGGTGACATTGTCAGCGAAGCCGGCCGTCAGCGGACGATCGAAGTTTTTGGTGAGCCCCTATCGCCGCAGCAAGTGGTCGAACGAATTTGCCACGAAGTTCGCGACGCAGGCATGTCGGCGCTGTTGAAGTATTGTAAGTCGCTCGATAAAGCTGACCTTACCCCCGAGACGATTCGCGTGCCTGTCGCTGACCTGAAGGCCGCACATGAAAAAGCATCGGCCGAGTTCCTTGGCTCCGTTCGCCGAATTCGTGACAACATCCACGAGTTCCAATCCGCGATCTTACAAAAAGACGTCGAAGTCACTCGCGAAGTTGGCGTGAAATTGCGTCAGCGCATCTTGCCGCTTGAGCGAGTTGGCATCTGCGTTCCTGGTGGCGCGGCGGCTTATCCTTCGACGGTGCTGATGACCGCAGTGCCGGCTCAAGCCGCCGGCGTTGAGCAACTAGCGGTCGTTGCACCGCCAACTGCCTTCGGTTCATACAACGACGATATCCTTGCCACCTGCCACGAACTGGGAATCGACGAAGTGTATCGCATGGGTGGTGCTCAAGCAGTCGCTGCGATGGCATATGGTGTTGAAGGTATCCCGTCGGTGGACATGATCGTCGGTCCGGGCAATATGTTCGTTGCACTCGCCAAGAAGTTCGTGTTCGGCGAAGTTGATATCGACTCTATCGCCGGCCCTAGCGAAGTCGTCGTCATCGCCGACTCACAAACACGTGCGAACTTCACTGCGGCGGATATGTTAGCGCAGTCTGAGCACGCGCCGGGCTCCAGTATTCTCATCACTTGGTGCGATGAAGTGATCGAGCAAACGATCGTCGAACTCGAAAAGCAGCTTCGCACGCTCAGCCGCGCGGAAGTGACGATCGACAGTCTCAACGCGTACGGCGCTATCATCCGAGTCCGCGACGAAGCTGAAGCAATCAAGATCACTAACTCGCTGGCTCCGGAGCACCTGCATATCGCGACACAAAACGCCTCTGAAATGTTGAAGCAGATCCGGCACTACGGGGCTGCGTTTCTTGGGAACTTCACACCGGTTGCGTTGGGCGACTATTTTGCGGGGCCTTCGCACGTGCTACCAACCGGCGCAACGGCGCGGTGGGCGAGCGGGCTAAGTTCTACTTCGTTCCAACGTTCAAGTAGCGTCATCGAATTCACGCAACCAGCATTGCAAGATGCCGCTGACGATGTGGCTCGGATCGCCGATGCTGAACAACTCACGGCCCACCGCGCAAGTGTGGACATTCGGAGGCAGTAGTGACCGATTTCGTACGCCCCAACATTTCCGCGATGCAAGGTTACGTTCCCGGCGAGCAGCCGCAGGGCGGAAAATTCATCAAGCTCAATACAAACGAGAATCCGTATCCAGCATCGGACTCGGTGGCGCTCGCGATCAAGAGTGTGCTGGACAAAGGGCTGATGCGTTACCCTGATGCCAGCGGTACTGCCTTTCGCATCGCCGCTGCGGAAGTGTTGGGTGTCGAACCCGATTGGATTCTCTGCGGCAACGGCAGCGACGATATTCTCACTATTCTTTGCCGCGCGATGGTTGGCGAAGGTGAGCTTCTTCGACTGCCGACGCCCAGTTACGTGCTCTACAACACGCTGGCCAGAATTCAAAACTCGCAGAGCGAAGAGATACCGTTCGACGAGAACTGGCAACTCACTACCGAGTTCTCAGAATCGAAGCCCAACCTAAAGCTCGTTTTCTTGCCGAACCCGAACAGCCCGTCAGGAACGGTGGTCGAGCAACAGGCGATTCTCGATTTGGCGAACGCCCTGCCCTGCCCTTTGCTGGTCGACGAAGCCTACGCCGATTTCGCAAAGTTCAACTGCATCGATTTGGTGAAGCAAAACGAAAAGATCATGGTCTCGCGGACGCTAAGCAAAGGTTATGGTTTGGCCGGACTGCGGTTCGGTTTCTTGGTGGCTCAACCGCAGATCATTGCCGAGCTCCACAAGGTTCGAGATTCGTACAATTGCGACGCACTCTCGATTGCTGGCGCTACCGCAGCGATCAGTGATCAACAATGGTTAGGGGCGAATCGTGCCAAAGTCATCGCCACACGGGATCGGCTTGCGGCAGGTATGACGCAGCTTGGCTTCAAGGTTACGCCCTCTCAGGCGAACTTCGTTTGGTCTACCCACCCCGACCGACCGTTAAAACCGCTCTATGAAGGCCTGAAAACGAGCAAGATTCTGACCCGATACATGGACTACGCTAGTTGGGGCGAGGGACTGCGCATTAGTGTTGGTACAGACGATCAGATTGACGCGTGTTTGACTGTGCTCAAATCGTTGATTTGAGAGTGTCGAGTTTACGAGTGTCGAGTGACTAGGTTCTCGCCACTAGCCATTAGCCCACTAGCTACTAATAAAATGACACGAACTTCGTCCATCGATCGCAAAACCAACGAAACTGATATCCAGCTCGAGCTAAATCTTGATGGCACTGGAAAGTCGTCGATCGATACTGGTGTTGGTTTTCTCGATCACATGCTTGAGTTGTTCTCGCGGCACGGCGTTTTTGACTTGACCGTGAAAGCGAAAGGCGACTTGCACGTCGATCAGCATCACACCGTCGAAGACACGGGCATTTGCCTTGGGCTCGCATTTCGCGAAGCATTGGGCGACAAAGCTGGCATTCGTCGCTACGGACATTTCACGCTACCGATGGAAGAGACGCTGGTAACGACAGCGGTCGATTTGAGTGGTCGATACTTTCTGGTGTTCAACGCAGCATTTCCGACACAGAAGATTGGCGATTTCGATACGGAACTCGTCGAAGACTTCTGGCAGGCTTTCGCCGCCAACACGCTTTGCAATTTGCACGTGCTCTTGCACCACAGTCGCAACTCCCACCACATCAGCGAAGCAATCTTCAAGAGTCTAGCGCGATCTCTGCGAGTTGCCGTCGAGACGGATCCGCGAATGACCGGCGTGCCAAGTACCAAAGGCGTGATCTAGACCCCTGCCTTGTCAGCAAAGCTGTCGCGGGTGAGTGCGCAATCGGTTCAAGCCTACGAATCCATCTCGCCGATACAACGAGACGGGATTTTGTAAACCAACAGCAGGCTTGATGTCATGGACGTGATTCGATTGCTGGCAACGCTTGTCGCTGCACTAACACTCAGCACCACCGTTTGGGCTCAGTACCAACCGACGCAACCAGTTGCCGAATTGGCGAGAAACAACCGCGCGCCGCAGATTCCAACTCGGATTACCAACAATCCTGACTTTGGAATTCCATTTGAAATGGCGAGTAACCAACGCGCCGTTGCCGAAGTGCAATTGCATGTTTCTACTGACCAAGGTGCACGCTGGCAGATGTATCAAAAGCGGGCGCCGGGGGCGGACGGTTTTCAATTCCGAGCAAACAACGATGGCGAGTATTGGTTTGCGGTTCGCACGATTGATCGAGGCCAAGATCCTCGCGACTTTAACCAAGCTCAACTTCAACCGGAATTGAAAGTACTCGTCGATACGAAAAAACCACAGCTCGACATTCGTGTGAACGTGGATCCCTCAGGTCAAGCAACTGCCGAATGGCAAGCGCAAGACCAGAACTTGGTCGCGTCGTCGTTTCTCATTCAATATCAAGACCAGGCTGGACGCTGGCAAGACGTGCCAGTCAACAAGCCTGATGAACGAGACCTTCGTAATCGCTGGCAAGGTCAAACGCAGTTCTGGGTTCGGACTCGGGGTGAAGAAGCAGCCGTTCGTGCGGAAATTGTAGACCGTGCTGGAAACTCAAAGCTAATCAACAAACGCGTTTCATTGACCGGTGGTCCAAACAATACTCCGGCCAATTCGGGCGAGAACTCAAACGGTTCGATTGGTCAAAGCTGGCCGGACTTCGCCAGCGGCATTCGCGATAGGCTGCCGTCATTCCTTCGAGGTGTGCAGCAAACCGACAACTCGTTTGGAGCTTCCAATCCACGAAACTGGGCAAACCTAGAGCCGAACGAATCAGCACCACGTCGTACCGAACCACAATTCGAGCCGAGCAGAGCGCACGCAGGCACGATCGACGTTGGCTCCCGCAGTGGCTCTTTCGAGCAACGCAATCGCAACCAGATTCCAGATTACCCAACTTCAAACTACAGAGAGCCGGACTATCGAGATCGAAGCAATGAGAGCTTCGCAATAAATCGAAATTATCAAGGATCTGGTAACCGACCGAACAATTACGACTCAGACAATCGTGCGAGCAGCAATCGTCGATTCGAAGATCGTGCAGCCGGCAATCGTAATTTTGCAAATCGCAACGCAGATCGCAACTTCAGCAACCGTAGTCGACAGCAAAACGAACTACGGCAGAGCGACCAGCGATTCCAAGACCCACTTCGTCGCGCCTCACGAAGCGACTTCGATGGTCCTGTCGCGCGGCAGCGTCCGCAAGGCACTGCTTCGGGCAGCCAAGAACGCATGTTCCAGCCTCGTATTACCGCGTCGCCAAACTTTGAATTGGTTTACGATCTTTACGGAATCGACAATCGCCCCCAACGAGTCGAACTTTGGTTCACGCAGGATCGCGGTCGAACGTGGGAAGCTTATGGCGCCGACGCAGATCAGCAATCGCCAATGGAGGTTCGCGTAAAACAGCAAGGTCTCTACGGTTTTCAATTGCTTGTTGATGCAGGCCGAGGCAACGTACCTGATCCGCCTCGTGCTGGCGACGATGCCGACGTCTGGGTCGTGGTCGATTGGACAAAGCCAACCGGAACGATCACTCGGGTTGATATGCCCAATGGCGCGGATAGCCGTGATGTTACGATTGAGTGGATGGCAGAAGACACTTTACTTGCCGACACGCCAATCACACTTAGCTATTCAGACAATGCCGAAGGTCCGTGGACACCCCTCACACGCCGCAGTATTCCGAACTCCGGTGCATATCAGTGGCGCGTCGATCGGCGACTACCACAACGACTTTATATCCAGCTAGAAGTCCGCGACATGGCCGGCAACGTGACCTCTCACGTCAGTGATAGCCGCGGCGGCGCAACCGGACGAATCCTCGACGTAAGACCATTGTCGAATTAGTATGAGTCCGTAATGAAAGCTTCGGATTCATCGCGGACTTGGACTCTCACTTTGTTAACGGCTTTCGCGGTTGCGATGGCGTTGCTCGAAGCTGCTGTTGTCGTCTACATGCGGAGGCTCTACTACCCAGAGAATCCGCTGGAGCTGTTTCCGCTTCGATTTCTCAATTCGTATGATCCGAGTTTAGAACTCAGTCGCGAAGTTGCCACGATCGTGATGATCATTACTGTGGCATTGCTGGCAGAACGATCGAATCTCACGCGCAAGTTCGCGGCGTTCGTTTTTGTGTTTGGAGTTTGGGATCTGTTTTACTACGTCTGGCTAAAGGTGCTAATGGATTGGCCCAGAACGTGGTTGGAATGGGATGTGCTTTTTCTGATTCCGATGATCTGGTTGGGGCCGTGGGTTTGTCCGGCCTCAATTGCCACGCTGTTTATTATTTGGGGTGGCTGGGTACTTCGTTCGCGACGACAGATGACTCTGACCCTGCGAGGACTTGCAATTTTTGTGGTTGGTGCTGTGCTGGGGCTGATCACATTTATGCAGCCCGCGGCCGCTGTCATGATGGAAGCCGAGCCTGATGCGCTTACTGCATTGTCTCAGTACACGCCGGGACAGTTTTGGTGGTGGTTGTTTGCTGTCAGTTTCGTGATGATGGCAACTGGATTCGCAATGACCAAGCGTGAAGTGGCGACGTAGTCGTGTTCTCACGCGGCTAGTCATGAGTACAATGCGACGATGCCAAACACTCATGCGTTCGACTTCCTCAAAGAATCTAAACCAAGCATTTCCAGCGCGTGCGCTCTCGTTGGTGACGATCGTTTTTTGAAACGGCTTACTCTAGCTCGGATTCGGCAGGAGCTGACGGAAGACGGCGACGCTGCCGAACTTGGACCGAAGACTCCGTGGCGAGATGTGAGCGATGAGCTGCTGACGTTATCGCTGTTCGGAGATGGTCCTCGGGTTGTCATTATTCAAGACGCCGACGAGTTCGTGAAAGCGAATCGTCCTCAATTGGAAGCACTCGTTGACGATCCGCCCAAGTCCGGGTGTCTGATCCTCGATATGAAATCGCTGGCCAGCAATACGCGACTTTACAAGGCGTTGGATGCGTCGGGGCAAATCGTTGAATGTAGTGCTCCACAGAGTAAACGCGGCAAAAGCTCTTACCTGGATGAGAATCGGCTTTGTGAATGGATCCGTGACTGGGGCAAGTCAACGCATAATGTGGAAGTAAAACGCGGTGCGGATGAAGAGTTGCTGGGTTTGGTCGGTCCCGAGTTGGGCCTTTTGGACCAAGAGTTGGCGAAGCTGGCTTTATTTTGTGATGCCGGTGCGGAAGTTACGGTCGAACTCGTTCACAAGGTCGTCGGCGGTTGGCGTGCGAAAACAACGTGGGATTTGCTAGATGCGGCACTCGACGGCAATGCGGCGGATGCACTACTTCAGCTTGAGCGGCTCTTGCAGTTTGGTGAGCCGCCGCAGTTGATTCTTGGCGGTCTACTGTGGTCATTGCGCCGGTTCGCAAATGCGGCACAGTTGATCATGGAAGCTGAATCCGCAGGGCGGAAAACTTCGCTGACGATGGCTTTGGAGCAAGCCGGCTTTAAAAAATGGCCCAAGGGTGCGATGCAGCGTGCCGAACGCCAGATTCGACAACTCGGTCGCGATCGCGCCGGAGCTTTGTACTCGCGAATGTTGAAGCTCGATCTGTCGATGAAGAGCACACACGCAGCACCGCAGCGAGCGCGTTGGGCGCTCGAGCAGTTCTTGATTTCGCTTTCCAAACAAGCCAACGCGGCATAACTGTGGTTCTATCGCTTTGCGAATTGGGTCCGTACTTTTGGACGTGCGGTAAGCTTCAACCCCGGCTCATCCAACTCTAAAGCGTCAGCCAACTCGTAGACGTTTTCGTATCCGTAGCCGTGCAGGTTGACGAACGTCGGAACGTTCAATGCAAGCGGGGCTCGCTTGTCGCGAAACGCTTTGACTTTTTGAGTCTTGAAATTATTGTTGCAGTAAATCAAGATCCGCGTGTTTTTGTTAGGGATGACCTCGGCTAGTTTCTCTTCCGTGAAATCAGAAAAGTTCAGGTGGATGGCGCCAGTGATGTGAATGTCGTCGAAAGCCTTTTTCGAACGCGTATCTAAAATGATGGTGCCTTCTTCTTTCGCCATTTTCATGAAATCGTCGATCGGTACGCGGTGTTTCTCCCGCACGGCCTCAAGGCGAATGGCCAGCCTCAAAAAGCCCCTGTAGTCGATCCGCGGATTTGGAGCCGTCTTCGCTTGTTGTGATGTTTTGGGCTTCGATTTCTTTTCCCCGGCTGTTGAGGATCCACAGGTGAGAGTAGCGATTGCTACTGTCAAAACTGCTAGTCCGAGAGTTCCATTAACATTCCGCATGGGTTACCTACCTTTTCTGGTCGAATTTGTATCTTCTCAGCCGCGGTCGTCGTGACTGTTCCAATAATACGAGAAAACGCTGCGATTCTTGTCAGGAAGGTGCAAGTGGTCTGTAAAAGATTCGCAATACGTTTTCGTAACCATGCTTTTCATGCGAATTAACGTAAAATGCGGCTTTTCAACAGTAAGCACGCTAGTCAGGTTTGACACTCGAGGCTGTCTGAATAGAATTGTAAGTAGTGATTTTCGCTTATTCTGAGCATCCACAAGTCGGTTCGTCGAGCACATACGTTGTGGCTCAAGACGCTTTCGCCGCTTGTTTAATCCAGTTGTGATTAGAGGTTTAGCTATGGGTTTTGCAGGTGGTTACGAGTTAGTCATCGTTGCCGGCATCGCGCTGCTGTTGTTTGGTCACCGTTTGCCGTCGGTCATGCGGTCGTTAGGCCGTGGTGTCGTTGAATTCAAACGTGGCGTCGCAGGAGTTGATGACGATATCGAAGACGCAAAAAAACCTGTGACGCATGACGAAGACGTTTCGTCCTAGTGACTCCTCTTGAGTATCTCGCGCTAACAGCTTCATTGTTTCTTCGCCATTTAGACAAGCTCGGAAGATCAGCTGGAGGATTGCACTATGTTTAACATGGGACCGCAAGAGCTGGTTATCATTGGCGTGCTTGCCATTCTGCTCTTTGGTAGGAACTTGCCCGACGTGGCAAGGAAGCTGGGCCGCGGCTATCGCGACTTCCGAAAAGGCCTCGCTGATGTTCAGGCACAGTTCACGCTGGATGATGAGCCAGTGAACAAGTCATCCAACTCGTCGATCTACAACGACGAATACGAAGACTACGAGCCGCCATCAGCTCCAAAATTCGACCCCCCCACGAGCGAGCCCACGATCGAAGAAGTCTAATATTCCTCCGGCCAGAGCTAAGTCTATGACGACAAATCGATCGAAGGCCGAATCGAAAGAACTGCCGACGGTTTCCTCGACATTGCTTGGCCGCGTCCAACAAATGCAGCCTGAAGCATGGGGACGCTTGGTCGAAGTATTTGGTCCGATCGTCTATCGCTGGTGTCGCCAGTCGGGTTTGTCTGGTCACGATGCATCCGACGTCGTCCAAGAAGTCTTCGCGTCTGTCTCGCGAGGCATACGCGATTTTCATCGCTCTCAGCCGGATCAAAGTTTCCGCAATTGGTTGGCCACGATCACGCGCAATCGTGTTCGTGATTTCTATCGGCGCGCTGCCAGGAATCCTCGTGGCGCCGGCGGTACGGAGAACTTGGCCGACTGGCAAAACTTGCCGGATCCGATTGAACAGTCACTATCTGATGAAAGCCTTCACGGCGAATTGGATGGTGAGATCTCGCGCCGTGTGCTCGAGCTGGTGCGTAGTGAATTCGAAGAACGCACTTGGCTCGCGTTTAAGAAGACCGCGATTGAGGAAAAGGTACCGTCCGATGTGGCAGAGGAGCTGGGGATGAGCGTCGCGTCGGTTTACCAAGCCAAATCACGAATCCTTCGCCGTTTGCGTCAACAATTGGCCGATTTACCGCAATAAGGGTCCCTCAAAAGTTTTCTGAAAAAGTCATGTCAGACTTCTGCGTTCCTCCAAGTAGTGGGCAAATTCGCCCGTTGCCTGAGATAAAATTGGAGATGAACCATGATTGCGAAATGTCCCACATCCGAAGAACTGCGTGCGTTTTCGCTCGGTGAATTGAGCGAAGAGCAGAGCGACGAAATGCTCGGGCACGTTCAGACTTGCGACGACTGTCGATCCGATCTGGATACCGACGCGGCAGAAGACACGTTGATCAAGAGTCTAAGGTCAGCGAACTCGGATGCGTTCGCCGACGAGTCCGACTGCCAAATCGCGATGGCAAAGGCACTCGGTGCGTTGGCCGCGAGCGACGCCGTAGACCATACCGAGCTATCACAATTGCTGCCGAAGGTTCTGGGCGACTACGAAATCGTACGCAGCCTTGGTCGAGGTGGTATGGGCAACGTCTATTTAGCTCGGCATCAAAAGCTTGGTCGCGAAGTCGCGCTGAAGGTGCTTTCAAGTCACAGACTATTGCAACCACGTATGCGACAGCGATTCGATACGGAAATGCGTGCGGTGGGTCAACTCTCGCACCCAAACATTGTGACGGCATACGATGCCCGCGAAGTGGACGACGTTGCCGTCTTAGTAACCGAGTACATCGACGGGTTGGATGTTGCTCAGGTTTTGCGACGTAGGGGAAAGCTCTCGATTGCCGACGCTTGCGAGATCGCCAAGCAAACCGCCCAAGCATTGGACTATGTGAACCAGCAAGGACTCGTGCATCGCGATATCAAACCCAGCAATGTGATGCTCAGTCGTGATGGCGACGTAAAGCTATTGGATCTCGGACTGGCTCGGCTTCGCGTCGGTGATGAAGACAGTCCAGAAATGACCGCAACTGGTCAAGCTATGGGCACGGCGGACTACATTGCTCCCGAGCAAGTCAATGATAGCCGCAACGTTGACATTCGAGCCGACATCTACGCGCTGGGGTGCACGCTATTCAAGATGCTCAGTGGTCGTGCGCCGTTTGGTACGGATCAGTATCCCACCTCGTTTGCAAAGATGACGGCACATGTTTCCGATGCACCGCCGAAGCTGCAAGATGTTGCATCAGAAGTGCCTAAGGAGTTGGCGAGCTTGGTGGATCAAATGATCGCCAAGAATCCTGCGGACCGTCCTGCAAATCCGGCAGAAGTTGTGAAGCGATTGTCAAACTTTTCCAAGTCCGCCGCACTCGGTCAACTCGCAGAAGACGCGTTGAACAGCGGAGTGGTGGCGGATCTGAGTTCTAACCGTGAGCCGGCTGCGGCTCGTCGGCCTACTCCCGTTTCGTTTTTTTCTCGCCGAGTACCGATCTTTGCTGCGATTGGCGCAGGGTTGCTGGGCGCGCTAGTAGGATTGCTGTTGGGAATCACGATCACGATCAACCACCCGGACGGAACGGCAAACCAAGTACAAATCCCTCCTGGCGCGACTGCCAACGTAGACAAGTCCGGCGATGTAAGTGTCGAGCTATCTGGCGAATCAGACAAGTCGGCTGGCGACTCGAGCGATGATTCTGCCGCCGTTGATCCTTTGGCAACGTCGGAACGATTAGAAGGAATCTGGCGGGCGGTGAGCTGGGGTCATGAAGCCCAAGTTCCACCGAATTCCGCGGCGGCAACGCCACTCTTCGTATTTCACGACGGCAAATTCTTTCCGGTCATGAACGGTCAATTCTTACAAGATCCGCTGCCCTATTCGATTAAGTCCGAGAAGACATTCTCGCTACTGACCTTCAGGATGGACAGTGAACCACAAATGGAAATGAAAGCCTCCATTCGTTTCCTTGATGAGGATCACTTTGAAATGACTAGCGAAGGTGGTCCCAAGACAATTGTTGAGCGTCTGACAGCGCTGCCGGTAACTCCCGTCGCATTGAAGCAAATCCAGGAGATTCAAGAAACGGCCGTGTATGCGGAGACGATCAAGAAAATCGATGCGTTCTGTCGCACGGGAGAATTGCCCCCTGGAAACAAGACCATGCAGAGCGATGCCAAGCATCGACAGAGCAATATGAAAGTACGAATGCTTGGGCTGGCCATCATGAATTACGAATCGGCAAACAGCAGGTTTCCCGCTTCCGCAACCAAAATCTATGAGAAACGCCAAGACCCCAACGCGAAACCCGTGAGTTGGCGAGTCAAAGTCCTCCCCTTCTTAGACGAACAGGCGATGTACGACGCCTACCGATTCGACGAAGAATGGAATAGCGAACACAATCAGAAAATCCTGGAAAGCATGCCCGATGCGCTTCGCCATCCGGATGACCCCGCGGGTGCGACTAGCACTCGCTATCTGGCGGTCGCGAGCGAGGATTCGATTATTGGTGATCGGTCGCTCAAGATCGGCGACATTCGCGACGGTACTGCAAAGACAATACTGATTGTCGAAGGCAACAAATCGGTTCCGTGGACGAAGCCCGATGACATCTCGCCCGAAGAAATTCTGGAGTGGACGAAGAGTAAGGATTTCAAGGGCCTGCACGCCGCCTTCGCTGATGGGGCGCCACGTTTTCTTTCGGGTTCATTAGTCGAAGAACACAATTTGAAGGGCCTGATGACGGCGAACGGTGGCGAAGCGGTCAAGAACGAGTAGTCGAACGTAGAACTCTAGCTAAGAAGAGCGGCGCCGTTTTCGCGGTGCCGCTCTTTTTTGTTTCAATTCGACTGCTTTGCTCAAAATCATTAAATCTATTCGCTTTGGTGATGAACAATCGCCGGTCTAAACTGTGTTTGTCAAACAGAAGCGACAGAACAGAGAGTCCCCATGCCACCAACCCAACGGACAGGACGCAGCTACGGCCTACTGGCTCTATTCGCCCTCGTTACGCTCGTGGCCATCATGATTCGCCTCGGACAATGGTACGACGCGAAAACCAACCCGGTATCGGATTTTCATGGCACCATCGTTTTCGATAACGGCCGCCCCGCCGGAAACATCAAGGTTTGGATTAGAGAAACGGTCGGCGACCTGACTGAAGAAGACATGCTCGAACTTGGCCTTATAGAAAAGGAATTTGAAATCCTGGAGGAACCGCCTTTGCCTGATGAAGAATCCGAAGACGATGAAGATAAAGATGACGTGACTTACAGGTTGCCGGAAACACCAGACGAGATTCAGCCTGGGTCGGGAGCTGATTTCGAAACAGAATCCGATTCGGCGGGCAATTTCACATTCCGAAATCTAAAGCGTGGACATCGATACACGATCTGGACTGAAAACCCAGTTTGGGTGGGGCCAGCACTAGCGCAGATAGCGGCGAATGAACGCCAACAACAACTGCCAACAATGCTACTCACGAAAGGTGGCGTGGTTGAAATCACGATCCGGAACCTCCAGACTGACGCGCCGCCTGAAATACCGATGGTTTTTCATACTCGTGGCCCAGTAAGTCCCGATTGGGAGTTCCCGAAAAGTGTCGGTGTTGGGGAAGACGGTGTCGCTCGGCTCAAACTTCCGTCGGGCATCCATCAGATCTGGACCGACACACCGATACAAGAACAGGAATTGATCGGTGCTAACTACTCAGTCTTAGCGACTCATGTGAATGAGGGCCAAGTCCGCAGGTTCGACTTTGGCTACGACGGTTCTGCCGGTCTCCTCATCCCCATCATCAAGAACCAATCCAACGGCCATTATTACGCGGCATTCGACTTCGATGGTACTTGGCAAGAAGCGGAGTCAAAAGCGGCCAGCTTGTATTTCAATTCACGACAAGGCCATTTGCTGACAATCAACAGCGAGCAGGAAGACCAGTTCTTGGGAATTACTTTTCGGCGTGGCACGTCCTGGACGGCAGGTATGCAACGACAAAAGGATATCAATTGGCAATGGGCGACGGGACCGGAAAAAGGATCACACTTCTCCGATCCGACCGCCTATCAGAATTGGTCCAGCAAATGGTCTGGCCAACTTAAGAAGGTTCTTTACGATCACTACCTCGTTTGGTCTCGTGATGGATGGTTTTGGGAAACGACCGAATACAAGACAAGCCATTTGATCGTGGAATTCTCGCTGGCGAAATAATTTCAGACTGGATGAGTTGAGTAGATTTATTGGGAACCGACAACAAAAAAAGCGACACCCGGAATCCGACGTCGCTTTTTACTATTTGATGAAATGCCGAGGACTATCCGTCAGCCTTGGCTAAGTTATTCGCGATCTGCAACAACTCGCCACTATCGGCCATTTGCTTGATGTCTTCCGTAATCTTCATTGAGCAATACTTGGGTCCGCACATGCTGCAGAAATGAGCACTCTTGAAGGTGTCCTGTGGAAGCGTTT
>CAYNJG010000141.1:0-18979 GCA_964397295.1 uncultured Pirellulaceae bacterium | reverse complement strand
CCGTAATACCAAGACTCGCCTCGGCTTCGACGGCGGCGTCTCCCAGCAATCCCGCGAACTCCGAAGTTTCGTTTTGCAATCCAATCAATCCATCGGCAGCGTTGGGATCAATGGTCTTGCCGCGATCGTCGTTGCGGTGGAACTGTCTGGTGCGATTTACGGCGAAACGCTCACGCTGAATCATCTGATTCAGCGCAGGCAAGATGCGTCGTCCGTTACCGCCGTTGTCATTCCCCATGCCGGACAATCCTTGACCAGGCTCCGGCATCGGATATTTTTCTCGGAATGGACGAACGTCAACGAAATGCAAATCGGTTTCGTTCGGTTGGGCTCCGTCGGGATGATTATCGGCCGCGAACCCGTAGTAAGAGATGCTGTCCTTGAGTTCGAGCTCGAGATACTCCAGCGGCACCACTTTCTCGATTTGCTTCTGTGTCTGCGGCGTAATTCGACCGTCTTCCGTGACGAGGTTGTCAATCTCAAGATCCTCGAACGTAAACTCGTCGTCGTTATTCTTCTGCATGCGAATACCGATACGAGTAAGTCCGTAGTCGTCGGTTGCTTTCAATCGCATCAGGATTTCGGCTAACGCGTGAACCTCGATGACTTGATCCGGCTTTCGGAAAGAAACCTTGGGCGGTTGATCTTCACGAACTCGAATTCGAAATCGATTGGGACGTAGTTCGGTGCCGTCCGCTGCCTTTGCGAAGACTTGGTAAATCCGATCCTGCGTCAACTCGAGTTCGGTAGAGAGCTGCCTGCCATTGACTTCGAGCGCGACCTTTTCAATTTGTGCGGTTTCGCCGGGAGGCGTGATAAAGGACCGCAGCTCCAGCCACGCCTTTGTTGGTTCGTGATCCAGCGTAATATTGAGTTCCGCGAACGACCCTTGCACACCATCGAAGCTACCAGAGTTGAACGACTTCGGATCGAGCTTCGTGTAGTCCGGAGCTGTGACGGTGATGTCGAATTCCTGGATCGCGAGCGGGTAGCGAACGTCGATGCGATGGATCGGACTCGTATACTTCCCGGCAACGAATTGATACTCGAAGGGCTTCTTGACTTTGGGAATCTCGAGTTGGTAGCTCACCAACCGAGTTTCTCGTTTGATCTCGTCATTCGAACCCAACAACCGAGTCGTCCACTCCCGCATCGCTACTTCCTGTGAATCGGAATCACTCGACTGGTTTGGATCGGACTTTTCAGATTGGTCGGAATCGCCAGCCCGCACATCGGACAGGTCGCGAGTGAGCAACTTGATTTCTCGATTCGTGCGACCGGTAATGTCCGTTGTCAGCGTAAGCGACGCTTTTTCGTCGACACGCACATCGCCCTCATGCACTTGAATCGCAGTGTAAGGCGAATTGTCGAGTAACGAACGACGCAGGGCCATTTGCCAACCCCAACTGCTGGCGGCAGCGATTATCGCAACGATGGCCAAGCCAACCGAAAGGACCGTGGCGATCTTCAGAGAGGCGGATGAAACAGCTTCGCCGAGACGCAGATCTTCCGTTCGCTTCTGAACGTCGTCTTGCAACGCCTTCACAAGACCTTGGGAGACACCTGCGTCGCGAACTTGCTCGTCCGCCTGATCACTGAATTGCACCGAAGTCCGAACGGATTGGCCTAGATCTAAAAACCGCTTCTCGACCTTCGCCGCTGTACGATTGCGATTCCAAAATCGCAAAGCGAATCCGGCTTTCCAAGCAGCGGTAAGAATTGCAGACACCACACCCACCAAGAAAGCAACCGCGCGCAGTGCCCATCCGATTTCGAAGAAGTAGTCGAGCGTCGCCATGACAATTAGGCCGAGGACGATGGCTGCTGCCGTCCAAGCCACAATCGTGATGACTCGATTAGACCGCATTTTGGCGACGACCTCTTGGAATCTACTATCAAAGTCGTGTTTAGCTTCTGACATGACTTCCTCGTTTCAATATCACTTATCTGGTTATGCCTGCGGTTGGTTCATGCAACCGTGCGATTGGACAAAAAGAACTCTCCGACAAAGACCGTCATCAACGCGAACAGGATCCAGTGCCAGATTTCGTTGTGACGCACATCCAACGGGTTGGTAAGCGACGCAGCTTGTACGAGTGGAACTTGCTCGCGATCGCCAACATTCAAATCAAACCGTTTCACAAAGTCCTCAACCGAACACCGTTCTGTCTCCGATTCGCGAGGGCTGACGTTGACCACATGGTGGAACTTCTGGTGAGCGAACACGCCCGGCGTCCGCGCGTTCGATGAGTCGGCGGCTGAACTAGCGTCGCCGTTGGCCTGCTCGGCCAAAGCCTCCAGCCCCATATCAGCGCCGGTGTCGATCAGCTTTTCCTGTACCGGACCTCCGGCGTTGAGTCCCGTTAGATGCCCAAGCATTTGATGCACGATGGGTACAAATAGTTCGCTTTCCGTCCAGTTGCTCCACTGATTGTCTGCGGATGTGTTTACCCACAGCAATGAACCGCCTGCATCGCCAAGCCGCTTTTCAACTACGAAGGGATTGCCGTCAGAGAACTTCGCAACCACGTTCGCATCGTCGGCGACTTTCATTTCCGTGATACCTCGGAACGGTATCTTGCGGATGTCGCCGTATTGTGGATCCAAGAATGGTTGAAACACCGAATGCGATTCCTTCCACTCTCCGACTCGCCAAGGCAAATCGAACGCTTCGCGCGGAGCAACGATTTCTCCTGGCAACAATCCCGCCTGCGCCAAATGCCGGTATCCTTTCGCGTCCACGTTTTCGCCTGTAAAGACCAGCACTCCACCACCGGACTCGACAAATTCGCTTAGTCGTCGAGCTCTCTCTTCGCTGACGTTGCTCACGTTGGCAAGCACGATCACGTCGAACTTGCTCAGTGGGGCGTTGTTCGGCGAAAGCTCAGGAAAGTACGGGCTCTCCGCATACGTGCCTCCTCGCGGAGCCAATCGCAACGCGGAACAGAAGTGATAGGTATCGCTGAAGACATCCGTTTGAGTCGGCTCTTCGTCGATCACCAGCACCCGGTACTGCGGCGCAGAAAGGATGGCGAGATAACGCTTGTTGTCGAACAACAGGTCTTCGTGCGATTCCGCCGTAACGGAGCCTTGCCATAAGCCGCTCTCGAGCTCCGGCAGTTCGAAGGTAACTGTTTCGATGCTGCCGGGTTCGAGCTTCAGCTTTTCTCGTCTATGAATCGTTCGTGACCCACACTTCAGGTTTAGTTCAACGGGTAGTTCCTCTAAAGGAAACGGTCCGGCGTTTAGCAACGAGCACTCGACCTTCGTACTCTCACCCGGGCGGACCACCATCCGCTTCGGCGATGCACCAATGATCGCCAAGTTGTTCGGCAAATCCCGACCGAGATCATGAACCTTCACGATAACATCCGCCGGCATGGGCTCCACTTCACTCCAAGCCAAGCCCGATTGCTGCAAATCCGTAAACACATGAAGTTCCATGTCCTCGGTTTTCGCGTTGGTGCATATGTCGTGCGCCCAGCGAAAAGCAGCGGCGTAATCCGTTGCCGAGTACGACTCATCGGGAGGTTGGATTGCCTTTTCCAAATCTAAAGCGGAGTTCGTTCCGCTCGTCGCCGTAATCGGTTCCACCTCGTGATCGAAATAAGCGACCTCGAAGTGCGTTTTGTTTTCCGCATTGCGAACTAGTTTTCGGGCTTCTTCGACCGCCATATCGACCAACGTTGTTCCATCGGCTCGTAGTTGCATACTCGCCGAACGGTCGATCAGAATCGCGACCAGCTTTTCTCCGCCGGTTCCGGTACTGCTCTCCGTCATAAACGGTCTAGCAAACAACAGTGCCAGCAACGCGAGTCCCAACATCCGCAGCGACATGAGCAGCCAACGCATGACTTTTCGACGGTTGCGATGCTTCTCCATGATCTGCTGCAGGAATCGCACAGAGCCGAGCTGCACATCGCGTGGCTTCTGGCGAAACAGTAAGTGGATCACTAAGGGAATCGCCAAAGCGAGTAACCCAAAGAGCATTCCGTTTTGTATGAGGCCCAGGTTCATGTTTAGCTCGTGATCTTGAGGCTATGGGTTGGCCAATGTGTCGGCTAGTCAACGCGTCGTGTGGAAGTTCTGGCCGCGGTGGATGGCTTCGCGACGACCCGACGCATCAAGTAGCGAGGATCGCCAGCACTGTTGCTCATCTTGGGTTGTTCGTAGAAGTCCTTGCCGTCGAACGTGACCGACGCCGACGCCCAACCCAACCGACCAAACGCACATTGCCAACCGTCTTCGGTGGCTTCGATGACCATCGCGAGTTCCGGGTTCGAACCGTAGTTAAATAAGAATACGGAACCCGAGAGCACCTTCCGCTTTGCGTCCTGGTATTCATGGACTGGGGCAGACAGCCGAAGTTCGTAGCGTTGAAGTTCCGTCGCTTTGTCGTTGTCCCACATTTGGTACGCGCGGAACTTCTTGGCCAGCAGTCGGATTTGCGACTTTCGCAGTTTCTCGGACTTGCTGGGTTTGGTTCCCGCAGCGACGGATAGAAATTCACATGGCTCCTTCATTTTTGTTGCGTTGTCCACGGAGAACGGAGCCGAGTTGAACGAAGCCAATTCGTACAGCCAGTAGGAGTCCGTGTAGCGGTACATGGCGATCACAGCTTCAGGCCTTCCTTGGTCGCCCCATACCCAAACCGATCCATCCTTTGAGCTACGAAGTGTGTCTTCGTAGACAAACGCTGGCTTTTCAACGCGTCCAATTTCTTCGTCGTCTCGCGTGAGCGAGATTGTTCCGGCTGCCTCACGAATCGCACGCAAGGCAGCTTCGCGACGAGGGTTTTCCTTGTTCTTTACTTTCTCGGCGTCTACGGGCGGCTCGCCTTGCTTCTGGATTTCCTTGGAAACCACCACTGAAGCGAGCGACACGAACATCAAGACGATAGTTGTGTACAGTTTCATCACGTTTCTTTCTTTGGTTTCGTTGACTGACTAACTCATCCGCTGCTAGTTGAGATTCGGCTTGCTTATGCCTGAGAAGATGTAGTGGGGATTGCGTCCGCTGAACCACGGATGCGAATAGAACTCCTTGCCATCCAGTTCCACAGTTGCCGCAGCGTGGCCCAATCGGAAGAAGCCACATTTCCAGCCTTCCTTGTACGCTTCTAACACCAATCCGAGTTCAGGATTCGAACCGTAGTTGAAGAGGAAGATGGAACCATGCAAGATCTCTGTTTTCTCGTCTTCGTATTGATGGATCGGCTTGGATAGTAGTCGCAACTGATAGCGTCGATCTTCGGTCTTCCGATCGTTGTTCCAGATCTCATGAGCTTTGAATCGCCGAGCCAAGAGTTTGGCTTGCGACGCAAGAATAGATTTAGACGCACCCTTCCCTGGGACGACGTCCATTGTTTTCATCTGAGCCGAATACTTTGCGTCCTTGTCAGATCGAAAAGGAATCCGCTGTTGGCCGTTGTTGTTAAATAGGAAGCTAACTGGAGCGTCAGCAAGAATAATTGTCTCTGTGATAAGCTTGTCTGGACGTCCGTCTTGGGTCACGGTAGCCAAGGCGATCGGGCGTCCCTTTTTTCCCCAAGCCCAAACCGTACCGTCTTGAAACTTTCGAGACGGATCTGTGTATCGATAGATCGGCTTTTCGAATCGCTCGACCGGCTCCAACTCTTTGTCGTCTTTTTCCAATGCAATTTCGAAGGTATCAGCCCCCGCGGTTAGCACCTTCAACGACTCTGTCTTGGATAAGGGCTTCGGTTCTTCCTCTTGTGCGTTTGCGACACAGATGACGCTCGTCAGCAGAAAGGACATAATTGTTTTGTCGATATACATATTTCAAGCCTTAATTCTTAAATCTTTGAGCGTCTTACTAAGTAGTCCACGAGTGCCTTATCCAGCGGCTCCGCAGTCGTCAGTTCCACACGATCGATCGAGCGGTTCATGCACTCTTGGTCTATCTCCTCCCGCCAAGCCTTCACTGCCGCCAAGTATTCGTCGCGAATACCCTCCGTACGCGTAACAATCTCCTCGCCCGTTTCCATGTCCTGAAAGCGAACCGTGCCGTCCACTGGTAGCTCGCGTTCCCACGGATCGAGAATATGAAACAGGATCACTTCGTGTCGTTTGAATCGAAGGTTGTCGATCGCGCTGATGATTGCGTCGAGGTCGTCGAAGAAATCGCTGATGATCACGACCATGCCGCGATGCTTTGCCAGTTCAACGGCAGGCTGCAGTGCTCGCTTGGCATCCGAAGCTGGCCGAGCTTCAGTCGTAGCAATCAACTGCAAGATCTCTTCCAAGTAATGTGGTTTGGCTTTCGGCGGTAAGTGCCCGAGCAACTTGTCGGCATAGAGTGTGAGCCCCACCGCGTCTCGCTGTCGAATTGCCATGTGCGACAGCGCTGCGGCCAGCGTCGAACCGTACGAGAGTTTTGAGACTCCACCGGTAGCACATTCCATGGAGTTACTAACATCCATGAAGATGTACAAATTCATATTGGTCTCGGCGTCGTACTCTTTCACATAGAGTCGTTTCTGCCGAGCATACAAATTCCAGTTCACGTGCCGCAGATCATCACCCGGCACGTACTCTCGATGCGTCGCGAACTCAACGCTATAGCCGACGAACGGACTGCGATGCGTTCCTTGCATGAATCCTTCCACAATCGACTTTGCCCGTAGCTCGAGGTTGTCGAGTCGAGAAAAGAATGCGGGATCGACGATTTCATTGCTGATCGACATGTTGCGTTCTTTCTGGCTTCCAGCCGATGCGTGCTTGAGTGTTCATCGTTTCTCGTTGGTTGAAGGAAGAGCCCTGGGTGAGATCACCCTTCATTGTTAACAGTCGAAAGCAGTCGTTCGATCAACGCATCGCTGTCCAAACTGTCCGCACGAGCGTGAAAGTTCAGAACCATGCGGTGTCGCAATACGGCCGGAGCAAGCGCACGAATGTCTTCAAAGTCCACGTGATAGCGGCCTTCCATAATTGCTCGCGCTTTCGCCCCAAGGACCAAGTACTGCGAAGCTCGCGGGCTCGCACCGTAGCCCAAGTAACGATGCACCGAGTCCAAGTCGTCGGCGACTCCTGGACGAGTCGCAGCGACTAGTCGTGCGGCGAAACGAATGACTTCGTCGGCAATCGGAACTCCACGCACGATATCCTGTAACCGCAACACGTCATCCGCAGAGAGCACGGTTCCAGCAGCACCTTGCACGGTACTGGTGGTCCCTTTGATGATTTCGACTTCTTCGTCGATCGTTGGATACTTCACTCGCAAGTTGAACATGAAACGATCAAGCTGAGCTTCAGGCAGCGGATAAGTTCCTTCCATTTCGATCGGGTTCTGCGTTGCCACGACGAAAAACGGTGGCTTCAGCTGATATGTTTCGCGACCGACGGAAACTTCTCGCTCTTGCATTGCCTGCAAAAGAGCAGCTTGCGTTTTTGGTGGCGTCCGGTTGATTTCGTCGGCCAATAGGAAGTTGGTAAATACCGGTCCTTCCATAAACTTCATTCGATGGCGACCACCTTCCTCCTCCAACACATCCGTTCCGGTGATGTCCGAAGGCATGAGGTCGGGCGTAAACTGAATTCGCCGGAAATCCATTTCGAGCGTCGTCGCCAACGTTCTTGCCATCAGCGTCTTGCCCAAGCCAGGCACGCCGAACAACAAGACGTGACCTCGACAAAGCAAGCCAATCAGCAGGCCATCGATAACGTCTTCCTGACCGACGACCACTTTCGCCATCTCTGTTTTGACGCGAGCGCGGGCTTCGCGAAGTCGTTCAACAATTTCCACGTCGTCGGTTCCTTTGGCGATATCGGCGATGCGATTCGTATGGAGTGTAGCGTGATTATTGTCTGACATGGTTTATTCCCCAATTGGTAGTTGTTGGTGATTTGTGATGGAGGTCGGTTAGCGTGTGGCCAATGTTTGTTCGCCAAAATCGCGACTAGTCATGTAGGCTCGTGAGAAACCGAACGGCACCTTCCAAACAGTCTTTTTGTCGTACTTGGCCTCAAGAGCAGCTGCCCCCAGCCGAGCAAAACCCGCTTGCCACTCTTTGGTTTTTCCGTTGGCCTCCAAGATCAAAAGTGCTTCTGCATTGGTGCCGTGAGCCAAGACAAAGATGCTGCCATTTAGAATCCCATTCTCTGGATCCTCGTACTGAACGAGTGGTCGCGGCATCAGGCGGAGTTTGTACTGTTGATTGTTGAAGTCCTCTGTGAATTGAAACTTGCGAGCCAGTTGTTTGAGCTGACGTTGTCGCGAGTTCTTCTTTTCGCTTGGCGACTTCGCTTCGATATCGACCCACGAGAATTGCTTTCCGGATGGCCTCCAATTCAATTGGTTGCTTTGCAGTGTCTCAGCGACCGTTGGCGACGTCACCGTAAACTCGTAACTCCAAAAGGACCTTCCCTCGATGTTGTTCTCGTTCTCGTATCGCTCCAGAACCATGATGCCCTGCGGGCGGCCTTTCTGCCCGAGCGCCCAAACTGTTGCGTCCGTGATGTGCCGAGTCGGATCGGAATAGCGAAGCAACGGCTGCTTGCCGAATTTCGTCTCCTTCGAGTTCTTACCGTCGATCTCGATCGCGGCGATGCGTTTTGCCATTTCCTCGCGTCTCTGATTACTTTGCTCATCTGCAAGCGCGAAGCTTGATACGACGAAGACGATTAACGATGTTTTGAGTAAACGATTCATTCGATTCAGCCCTTAACTATCTGGTTGGTGTTTTCGTTCCGTTTCCGCTGTAACGCTCACCACAACGTGTGGTTTTAGTTACCCCTTAACCTCTAAGTTCCTCTCAACTCGACGGCCCGCAGAGCCTCGTTCGGATCAATCAGCCCGTCTTTGTCCAAATCTAAATAATGGAAGTCTTCTCGATGTCCCAAGAATTCTCCCCAAGTTAGGTCGCCGTCGTTGTTTCGATCGCTGCCAATAAACCAGGGCGGCCCAACGGCAACTTGTGTATTGAACGAAATGGTTTCTTTCTCGCGCTGTTCTGTCGGACCAAACAGCAAATACGCCCCTCGAGAGAATTCGATATGAAATCGTCGTGAAGGTTCGTCCCGACCGACCCCAGGTGTTTCATCCGTATCGAGTGCGAGCAGCGAAGCCTTGGAACTTCGACGCTCGCGAGTGGAAATGCGTCCGTCGTTGTTGTGATCCATCGTTTGGAATATCCCACTGCCCGTGTCGAAGATACTGACTCGACAAGACATCGCCCGTGCTTCCGCTCGCTGGGTTACATACGTATCCAGCTCTTCCGCAAACATCTTGCCATCGCTATCCAAGTCGATCTGCTTGAAGAGCCCTCTTTGCAAGAGTGTTTCACCCACGATTTCCGTTTCTTCCAAGTAGCCATTGGTATCTGCATCCAGTACGTTGAATTTCCGACGTGCGTTTTCGACAGCCGCTTTGATCGGGTCCACGTGACGATAGGAAATGGTCAGTGTTGCGTTGTTCATCGCGACGTTCGCCAGACCAGGCCGAATTGCCTTGCCTCCGATGAACGTGCCCGTTGTATGGTGGATGGTGAAGTCCGGCTTCTCAGCACTCACGGGTGCGACGTCGACAGAAAGATCAATGTCCAACGGTGTATCGTTGATCTTCGCCAACTCACGTCGGGATAGTTCTCCGTCGGCGTTGCTGTCGATTGGTTTGATGCGTTCGGCATTCCATCGCAACTCTTGCGGCGACAGCTTGGCGTTCCCGTTCCTGTCGTACTTTCGCAGCATACGAGTTGGAAGGCTTCGATCACTCGTGAGTCTCATTAGCTCTGAGAACACCGAGTGCGAAAGCTCTTCTTCCTCTTGTACTTGACCGTTCAACGCTGGGTTCAAACTGCCGTCATCGGCCGGCGGAGGCTGAACTTCATCGAAGCCCACGGATTCGTCACCGTCGACATCACGCTCGTAAAGACGGTTCGCAGCCGTCGCGATTTCCCGGGCGTCGAGTATTCCGGAATCGTCTTCGTCAATAAGATCGAAAATGAAATCGTCACTGGCGAAAGCATCATTGTTCTGGCGAAAGATTACCGGCTGCCCCGCGACTTTCTTCACCCGCGTTGCCACCTCGGTTGTCTTAAGCATCTGCTTCTGTTCGAGGTTCATCTTTCGCAAGAACTTCGCCGTTCCGCGACTAACTTTGCGACGCAGAATGTGAGACTGATTGGCTTCCGCTTGTGTCAGCTTGTTGTCCCCGTCGGTATCCAACGAGTTCACAAGCGACTTCACATATTCAGCGCGTTGCTCCGCGACGGGTTTCTCATTGAGTGCGATTCCAAATCGACAATGAATCGGACCCTGCTCGAGCATAAGAATGACATGGTGGGGCTCATATTTCGCGGTGTTGTCCTTCGCATGAACAGGTTGCGAAATAGCTAAGACTGCGATCGCGATAACAATCACCATACAAGCTCGGCATGCGAGCGGACAAATCGCGTCAGCTCCCTTTGCACCGCCAGTATGTGCGTCGCGTTCGTTTTGTCTTAGCAACCCGTTCATCGATCTCCCGAAACCGTTCGTATTCTCGCGCTTAGTCCTGACTTATTCCAATAATTTCCGAACGAGCTAACTAATCAAAGCATCCACAGGGCTTCCGCCTTCTTCCACCACACGGATTGGTCGATCTCCTGGTGTGGTGTTTTCCTTCTCATGGTCGATATCCAAAGCTGCACAAATGGTCGCGTAAAGCTCCGAGACCTTAGTGCCAGCGTCGGCATTGCCCATCAGTTTCGTACCACCTTCTCCCGTATCGCCTACGACCTCGCCTCCTCTAATTCCAGCCCCGCCGAGCACTGCGGACCATCCGCTGGCCCAATGATCTCGCCCTGTATTGTCGTTGATATTCGGTGTGCGACCGAACTCGCCCATCCACACAACCATCGTGGATTCGAGCATACCTCGATCGCGTAAGTCCTTCATCAAGGTTGACCAAGCGGGATCAAGTACTTCGCAAAGCTGTCGCACGCCATCAAAGTTGTTCGCGTGAGTGTCCCAGCCCAACGCAGTCCGACCTTGCACTCCAGCCAATTCAACTTCAACGAAAGACACGCCGCGCTCGACAAGTCTTCGAGCCAACAGACATCCTTGTCCGAATCGGTTGCGACCGTAGGCTTCGCGTAGTTCGTCGCTTTCCTCTTGCAAGCGGAACGCGTTCTTCGCTTGCGACTCGATCATTCGAGCCGCTCGTTCTGTGTTGGCTCGATGAGCCGCAACGGCTTCACCCGCGTAACGTTCGTCAAATTCCGATTGCAACACAGACAACGCCGCGAACCGTTTCTTCATCGCATCAGCAGTGACACCGACAGGCGGAGCCAAGTTTTCGATCGTCAAGTTCGCTCGCGCAGCCGGGTCATCACTCGCACCAGAAACGACAAGTGGAGCATATTGCGGCCCCAGGAAGCCGGGACCGCCAACGCGTCCGATACGTTGGCCAGATGCCAAGCTCACGTAGTTGGGCAACTCATTTTTGGGCGAGCCAAGCTCCTTCGACATCAACGACCCCAAACTTGGGTAGGCCGTCGCGGGATTCGGCTTATAACCAGTCAGCATCAACTGTGACCCACGACCATGATCGCCTTCGCCCGTATTCATATCGCGGATGATTGAGAGGTCTTTCATTTGCTCGGCGACACCTGGCAGGTATTCGCTGATATGCACGCCTGTCGCCTTCGTGGGAATCGCTTTCACCGGGCCTCCGTTCTCATGGCCCGGTTTTGGATCGAATGTGTCGAGTTGACTTGGACCTCCTGACATCCACAGCAAGATGCAGGCCTTCGCAGTCTTTGAGTCGTGTGCCGCCTGGGCCAATTTGGGCATCCAACCTGAGAAGGAAAGACCGAGAGCACTAGCCATCGATGCCTGCACCCATTCTCTGCGAGTAAATCGGACGGACATGGTAATGTTCCTTGTGTTAGTCAGTGTTTGAATTGCCAGACTGATTGGTTCGTTCGGCTACGCGCCGAGCTTCATGGATTTCCTAACGAACTAAAACGAACTCGGGGCTGTTAATCAGTCCCCACATAATCTGAGAAAAAACATCCGCCTTCTCTTGCTCAGAAGGTTGCTCTTCGATCAGAGCCAACACCTTCGCCATCTCGCGTTTATGAGGTGGTCTACTGAGCGTAGCGAGAAACAACGATTCGATTTTCTCTTTCAAATCTAAGAACGGAGCATCAAGAACGGCTCGCAACGTCCGACTCTTCGCCAGGTCCGTCGCGTCCGCAGTGATTTGTCCGTTCATCAATGCCAGCGTCTGAGGAATCCCGCTACGGAATTCGCTCGGCGAAGCTCCCATGGCTTCCTGCATCCGGGTCACTAAAGCTTCCCGTTGACCGTTGAACCGCGGACCACGATCGATCGACGCGATCGGCAAAGCTAAAGCAACCTCGAGCGAATCGAACAACTGTTCAGGAGAGAGAACTTTCAACGTCCTCGCGTCCGAGCCTTCTTTTGCAGCGTCTTTGTTGGCTGGACTTTGGTAGTAGCGGCTCGCACAGATGGCACGAACAAGCCGCTTGGTGTCAAATCCACTCTCCGCAAACTTCTTCGCGAGAGCGTCGAGTAACTCGCGTTCGTCTTCGTCAGCTTGATCAAGATCGTCAACGGAAGTGGTCAGCCCCTGGCCGCACAAATGTTGCCAAAGGCGATTGACGGCGGTGGCAGCAAAGTGCGGATTGTTCGCATCGGTCAGCCAGTCGGCAAAGAATTGTCGAGGCAATTGCTCCTTGGGGATCTCAATCTTGTCTTCGTCATTCCAAGGAAGTGACACCGAGTATCGGTTGCCGTCTTCATCCGAAATCGAGGTACTGCGAGAATCAACCAATGTCTGCGGTTGATCGCCGTTGGCCCTCGGCTGTTGTGGGGTAGCAACGAGCCTCGCTCCGGAGAAGAAAGCGGCAAAGCCCCAGAAATCTTGCTGAGTCCAATCCGTAAACGGATGGTCGTGGCACTGAGCGCACTCAAGCTTCACCCCAAGAAAAACTCGAGAGACAGAGCTCGCCATTTGCTGCGGACTTCCGCCGCTGTTCTGCAAATAGGTAATTGGGCTCGCCGCGGCGCCCATGGACACATTCAAAGGGGCACTTTCAGACGGCGCGTCTTCCTGCTCGTCGCGATTCTCCGCCCCACCAGCAACAATCAGCTGATGTGCCATTGCGTCATAAGGCGTATTTTCATTGAAAGCGGTAGCCAACCAGCCCTGGATGGGGACGTTATTGCCTGCTGGAATCAGAACCCGCTGCCAAATTCGAGCCGTGTGCTCACCGAATTGCTTGCTGCTGAGCAGGCGATCAATGAGCTCCGTTCGCTTGTGCAGGTTTTGGTCGCTTTGAAAATCTCGAAGTTCTGAAATCGACGGGATACGGCCAACTAAATCCAGGTAAACGCGGCGTAAAAACGTGCCATCATCCACAATCGCGTTTTCGAGGCCCTGCCCCACAGACTCGAGAAAGCGCTGGTTTAGCCACGCGGCAAGCTCTGTTTCCCCGTCCTTTCGGGCACCGCCCTCTCCTGCAATAGCCCCAGCACTGATAGCAATAACCAGAAAAAAAGCGTTTCGTGCTCGAGTCAGCTTCTGGATTGCGTTTGCATTGCTCATCGAACTCAGTCCTGTTGAGGCAACTTCGTGGTCAATGGTGGCAAGTTATGACACCGTGTCTTCTTTGTCAACCTCTCGGGCACAAAAAATTGAGCCAGATTTGCAATTTGAGTCCAAGGCACCTAGAATTCATTCGAAATCGAAAGACTTGTGCAGAAGACGGACTGTCTGTAAGATCGATAAGCGAACTGGGGTATTGGCTCTAACGCGTTCTCTATTTTATGAAGATGTTGAGATGACAAAATCAACCCAAGACGTCGCCGATGCAGAATTGGCAGTGCTGAAAGTCCTTTGGAAAGAGCGATCGGCAACCGTTCGGCATATCGCTGAAACGTTGTACGAAACGGCCTCGAAGTCACAGCATTCGAC
Organism: uncultured Pirellulaceae bacterium; assembly: GCA_964397295.1. Lineage (GTDB taxonomy): Bacteria > Planctomycetota > Planctomycetia > Pirellulales > Pirellulaceae > CAYNJG01. The sequence goes on along the minus strand of CAYNJG010000141.1, from coordinate 5,038 downwards.
GGTCCAGAAGTTGCTGGACCGGTTGAAGGCGAAGGGATTCGTGGCGCGGGACAAGACGATTTGGCCACATGTCTTCCGACCAGCTGTCCAAGAGAGTGAGCTGATCGATCGTCGCTTGCAACAAACTGCCGACAAATTCTGTGGCGGCTCGATGCAGCCACTGCTTACGCATTTGTTGCGTGGCCGCAAGCTGTCCAAAGAGGACCGCAGCTCATTGCGCGGTTTGCTAAACGAATACGATGCGGAAGCGGCAGAGTAGCTTGCTTTCATCACGCGGGATCATGTGCGGACTTGTTCGTTTTGATCAGATAGTTTCGAGTTATAAGTTTGAGTTGAGTATTAGTTGAACAATCCGTAGCCTTCGCATTTGAGTAGTGCAATCCAATGCAGCAGCTGATCGGTGTCTTACTTTCTAACGCAGTTATGGCGAGTGTCTTGGCGTTGTTTGCATGGCCGCTGAGCCGCTGGTTCAAGTCCCCTCGATGCGGACACGTTCTATGGACCATCGTTCTACTCAAGCTCATCACGCCACCGATTTTCGACTTGCCTCTTCCGCTGCTTCCGCCAGCAGCAGCTACGGTGGAAGCTCCAGTTCCTCCCGTCGCAACTGTATTGGCTCCGGCACCAGAGCCGAGCAGCACGCGCGGCTTATCGTCGAACGCTCGGTCGAACGCACAGTCAACTCGCGAAGCCCCGAATGCGGCAGACAGCAGCCTTCTTCGCAGCTATTTAAGTAATCCGTGGGCCTGTTTGCTCGGAATTTGGTTGATCGGAGCTGTGGTCTATGGCGCGTTCCAGCTCTATGTAACCATCCAAATGGGACGCTTGATGAAGATGGCATCACCCGACCCTCGCATCGATCGCGCGATGCATCGCATTGCACGAAAAGCCAAGGTGAAGAATTACCCGATCGCTCGCGTGGTGCCGTGGGTAGGTTCGCCAATGCTCTGGGGAATGGGCGGTACGTCCGTGATCGTAATTCCCCAAGATCTATTTGCTTCGATTAGCGATGAGGCAGCGGACACTTTGCTGCAACACGAGTTGGCGCACTTCCAACGAGGAGACCAATGGATTCGCATCCTAGAGGCAGTGGTATCAACGATCTTCTGGTGGCATCCGGTGGTTTGGATCGCGAAGTGGGAGATTGAAGTTTATGAGGAGCAATGCTGCGACGCTTGGGTTGTGCAACACGACTACTCCAATCGACGTCGCTATGCTGAGGCGTTGCTGGATACGGTGGACTTCATCGCTGAAGCGCCGGACAGTTCGATGCCACTTGCTGCCAGTGGACTAGGGCGGGTCCTGTTGCTGAAGCAACGTTTGAAAACAATCATGCAAGGTGATGTACCGAAACTCGACTCGGCTGGGAAAGCGGTTCTGTTCTCGGCATTGCTGTTGTTGCCGCTTCGCCCGAATCTGGTCGAGGCAACTTTCCTTTCTCTCGGCGCGTCTGCCTCGACTCCATCGTCGTCCGTTGCGCAAGACAGGCCGACGATGTCGTCTGACGTTAACCTGGAACCAGACTTCCAGCCGACCGAGCCGGTTGAATACGCACTTGCCGGAGCCGCCTACGGAACATACGAACTGATCGCCACGACTGGATACGACGTCGCTTTGCGAGACGTTGTATCGCAGAAGACAACTAGTCTGAAAGAATTCAAGATTTCGTGTGCCGCATTTGCGCCAGTCACTTCAGCAAACGAAGGACAACAGTTTGCTGCGGGTTGTCAAAACGGCCAAGTGCTGGTTTTCGACTGCACAAAAGGCGAAGTCGTTCAAGAGTTGGGCGATTTTGAGCAGCCCATTCACTCGATTGTGTACTCGCCATCTGGGCAACACCTGTTGATTGGCGGCGAGGATGGCTTACTCGTCAGCATCGAATTGGGGACCAATGTCACGAAGAAGTTACCGCTATCAATGGCCTCTATTCGTTGTGTGCGGTTTTCGCCTTCTGGCGACCGAGTCGTTGTCACCGAGGAAACAACGTGGAGAGACAAACCAACTGGTCGCGTCGAGGTCTTACGATTCGCAGACTGGCAACGACTTTGGTCGATCCAATGCCCCCAAGCAATCGGGGTCGCGGAGTTCCGTGGCAACTCCGATGACATCGTGACCGCTGACTGGGATGGGACACTTAGGGTTTGGGAAGGCGATCGACAGGTACGAAGCGAACAGCACCCGAAAGAAGTCGTTTCCGCGGCTGCGTTCTCTGCGAATGCGTTCTCGCTCAGCGAAATGATCTCGGAAGACCAGCCTTAACCAAACTTCCAAGATTGATCGAACTTCTGACTGAACATATTACAAGCCGTGAAGAGGAAAATAGCATGCAACGTCTTTGTTTCTGTTTCATCGTTTTTCTTTCCTGTTGGCTCACACAATCCGCCACGGCTGCCACACCTGTCAGCAAGGCGCGTCTGCAGGAAATGACCGAACGGGTCAAGGCAGTGAAAGTCGATGGTGAGAATTCTAAAGGCCTCAAATTTGAGACCAAACCACTTCTTCGCTTCACGGATCCAACGCGCAAGTTGGAGGACGCAACGCTGTGGCGGCTTGGCGAGAAAGGCCGCCCTAAGGCGATCTTGATCTTAGAAAAATACGAACATCATACGGTTCCTTCCTATGAGCTGACGGTTACCTCCAGTGACCCGCCCGAACGTATCATTGGTCCACGATGGATCTTCCGTTCAAAAAGCGGACAGATCGAGTGGAGTGGGCTTCCCGATGTTCCTAAGCCAAGTGCGAATCCTCGGCTGCGACTTAGCCAGATGAAACAGATTTTGCGGAGGTTCAAAGTCTCTGAAACATTTCAACGACAAACGTACGTCCTGAGGATGCTTCCCAAGGCCCTCATGGAATACACGGACGACGAGAAAGGCATTTCTGCCGGAGGCATTTTCGTGTTCTCTCATGGCACAAATGCAGAGCTGCTGCTGATGGTGGAAGTTCACAAGAATAAAAAGCAACCCGAGGAATGGCGCGTCGCCACGGCTCGGGTGGGCGGTGCTTCATTCGAGGTCGAATTCGATGGGAAACCGTTCCGCAGCATTCCTGAATGGCGGGGCGGAGGTGGTGCGTACTGCCATTTCGGCGGCAACTAAACCAGAGGACATACCGGGACAGCGAACAACGTGAAATCCATTCCGGAGGGGCTCCGCGAATCACATAACGCTGTTGTTAATCACTGCCAAGCATGAAACTCCAACGCCACAAAAACACACTCAACGGTTTCTTTTGGAGAGAACACATGAAGAGGTTTCTAATTGGCTGCTCGATTTTTCTGGGCATCAGTTGTTGTTGCCAAGCCGCGACTTCCCGCGCGCTGATTCTGTGTGGGATGCCGGGCAACGCGGAGCACGAACAGCAGTTCACGGAGTCCGTTTCTAAAATGACGAATTCCTTGACAGATCGCTTTGGGTTTTCGGAATCGAATATCCAGATTTATTACGATTCAGGCAAAGAAGCTTCGGGCGATGTCGACTTCAAGACGCACGGGCAAGGGACGCGGAAAGACATCGCTAAGGCGGCTAATTGGTTGGTGAGCAACACCAAAGCTGACGATTCGGCGTGGGTGTTTGTGATTGGCCACTCGTACTTCGACGACAAGAAGGTCCACCTCAACATTCCTGATCGAGACATTACCCACAAAGAGTTCTGCCACGCTTTCAAGAAACTCAAAGGCAAGGCAAGGTTCTTTATTTGCACGCCGGTCAGTGGCTACTTCATCAAAGATCTTTCCGCTAAGGGAAGAATCGTGATTACCTCGACCGAGCCTGATCTTGAAACGAACGGTTCGATTTATCACACGGCGCTTGCGAAGACTCTCGAAGAGATTAAGCCGGACGCGCAGTTCGACGTAGATGGCGACGGCCGCGTTAGCTGGTTCGACCTTTATGTGAAATCGACACAGCATCTAGCGGATCTTTACGCGTCGGAAGAAACTCCCTTAATCCCAACGGAGCACCCACAATTCGACGACAACGGAGACGGGCGTGGGTCTGAGGTCCAGATCGACTACTTAACGGTAGCGCAAGGCGGACGTTCGGATCAGAAGCGAAAGAAGGGTATTCGGCGGTTCAAAGACGGGCAGCTTGCAGCGAAGCTGGCGCTGCCTTTGAAGTAGCGTGCTGACTTCTCACTGACAGACTACCCACTAGGAGTTGTGATGAACTGGTGTACTTTCTGCGTTAGTGTTGCCTTGGGTCTGTGCAGTTGGGAAATCCTGAACGCAGAAGAAAAGCCGGAGGCTGCGGAGAAGAAGAAGTCTGACGAAGTTCGCCGAGTAGAAAAGCACTTCGAGAAAGTGAAGGTCTACCTTGGCGATTCGAAAAAACCATTGAAGGCTATCCCGGCGGTCTTTTGGAGAAACGACACGCGTGGCGGTGCGCCACCTGGCAACTCAGTAACTGTCTTGTTCGTGGGCGACGGTCTGCCGCGTGCGGCATGTTGTGTCTACCCCCCCGCTGCTCTCCAGCCCAAGTGTTGTACACGAGTACGGTTCGTTGACGGAGAAAGAACCGCTTACAACGAAAGTCGAAGGGGTCAGCCAATGGAACCCCAAAGCCGGTGGAGTTAAGTTCCAACTCTGTCCCAGGTGCGCCCGATCCGTCCAGCAAAAGGACGTGGATTCTTTATGCAACTAAGTTGCCTTGTTGGTGATTCTTCTCTCCGGCAACGGCGTTTCAACTGACTGATCTTTTTCGTCGCAGTTGCTCGGTCAGTCTTGTTTGTATTTGTTTCGGCTATTTGCTTGGTGATGAATGCCGCACAATTCTCGGCAGTCATGCTTTCGCTTCATCGTTGATTCGGGTCTCAATGCGGTTTGCTATTCGGACTCCATTCTTCGCATCATGGTGTTCTTTGTTCTCATTGTCTGTGTACGTTGCCAAGACCCATTCGTCACCTCAATGGCTGATCTCAACATGACGATTCCTGCGGCTTCCAAGCTGTTTGTGTGGCTCAAACTCAATTGATCATGGTTTGGGGTATCCGCTTCAACGTGCGGGTGCTCGGTCCTTGCGTTTCCATGATCGGTTTTCAT
>CAYNJG010000140.1:0-19031 GCA_964397295.1 uncultured Pirellulaceae bacterium | reverse complement strand
AGAAAAAGAAAGACAAAAGAAATCTGACTAGATGCACTTCAAAGTGCGCTTACGTATGAGCAAGCCCGAGGCTGACGTAATGTTGATGCCCGTAATTCCGTCAAGGTTTCCAAGCAAGATGAGTTCTCCGGAGTCGGATAGTCTCAGGCCGAAGGCGGAAATATCGATGGGGCGGATAAATTCCAACTGGACTAACGCTGCGCGCTGATCAAGAAAGAACGAAAAACACACGCGGCGATCAGCTACTACGGGCTCCTTGAACAATGCGTTCGAGCTTCGGCTCGAACAATCAAGCCACAAAGCACTCAAAGAAAAGCAAACAACTCCGCTCCAACATTAGAACTTAAGGCGTCGCGAAGTCAAACGCTCATTTGTTATCCCGCGGATGCTGCGTCGTGCAGTTTGATATAGGTTTATGTGGCATTTCGAGTTTGATGTTCCATTGCAAGTTGCCGACCGTGCAATCATAGAGCACTCACCATTTGAGCCGCGAATTGATTTTACCAGTTGCGTACGTGTTCAGGGCAAAACACGATGCCATTTACGCATTTGTTTGAACAATGCTCCCAGTGGCAGATCTCGTCAGTGAGCCCGCCACGGGAATCAATAAAATATTGACGGCGGATTGGGCGATCATTGAAGGTCTGCCATGAATCGTGATCGGGGATCTTGATTGCGAGTGGCGTTCGGCGGTCAATTTCGGCACCGCCATCAATTTGCCAATGTTGGTTGCAATTCAAGCAACGGTAAAGTTTGGCCCATTTCTGCGAATCGGTGCTGACGGTTTCGAATTGGGCAACGAATGCACCGACTCCTTGTGTGAGGGCGACGTAATCATCGTGTATCGAGCATTCGCATTTCATGAGACAAGGGCTACGTCTGCGTTTGCCACACAACGCCTAAAATCACCGGGTTGCCGCCAATGACGTTGATTTCAGATGCGGCCCGGCCGGCAACTCCGGTGCATTTTTTCGTTATGCCATTTTAGTGCAGCTACTGGTTCTGCCGCGTGAAGACGCCCTGTTCAGGCGTGGCTCGCCGTAACTTGTGTAGTGTATCAGTCTGCCACACGCTGTCGTTAGTCAGATCGCGCCATACATGTGTGTTTTTAAGTGTGAGTTCATGACGCCAGCGATGGTTGCTGACTTTCAAGCACGGATGCGAAGTATTTTCGGTCCGTCGTTCCACGAAACGTAGAGTGTTCCTGCGTGTCCGGATCGGATCTTGTTGTTGCAGAAGCTTGCGGGCCGAGTGGTAGGGTTTCAAGCAACCCAAAATGAATCGCTCGAAGTCCCTACCGTTAGCAGGGAACACTTAAGCATGTTTTCAATCCGCGTCACGTCCTTCGCCGTATTTTGCCCAGGTCTGCGGGTAAAGGCTCGGAAGGTCGGCCTCCGTCCATTTTGCACCAATTGGATCTTTCGGATGAACATAGTCCTCGTCATCGGGATACTGAAAGTCCGTCATCTCCTCGCACACTTCATCGGGAATGTATTGGTAACCCTCAAAGAAACACTCATACTCGATGTCTTTAAAGGATTCATCAGCCATTGAGTCTGGATTTGCCAACAAACGTTCGAATGACTCGCGGCCTCGGAAAATCTGAGAATGGCGAAAATCATCGAATGCATCGTCGCTGCAACCGCCGCCGACTATGTACGCGATGGCCCAAATGTCCCAGCGGTACGCCTGATCCCGATATTCTGTCAGGATTCTGCTGAATGCGAACACATCCGATCCGGTCAACGTTGAAAGCTTCCGCTTGAGCAGATCGCACTTGGCCTCTGGATCTTTCCCCGTTGCCGCAACGGCATTTACGATATTCCAGAACTCTTCATGATTCATGGTGATGTCCAAGCGACAAACAGGTTTGCGGTTAAGCTGCGGAGCGGTATCCAAACCACGCTTCGATTGTCAGGGCGGCGACTAAATACCATTACCAGAATAACAAGTTTATGCGGAAGTCCGAATACCCTGATACGCTGGCTTGGGCTTCTTGCGTTGCTCTAACGGTTGCCCGATGTCGAAAAGCTGGCGGAAAGAATTAGGAAGTCAGAAAACCCAACGACTCCGTCTCGATCTAAATCACCAAGTTCATGATTTGTGTCTTTCGCTCCGAAGTTCGCACTGAGCACAAGGAAGTCGGAGTATCCGGTCGTTCCGTCTCTGTCTAAATCGCCAGTCAAGTTCGCGGCTCTCAGTTGAGCGGATACGACCCCGCTTGGCACGTCTTGCCGGTCTACAGTAAATCGAAGATTTCTTGCAAGATTCCCAGCCAACATTACTCGACCATAGCTGGAACCGTTGCGTTGCCGAATGGCATTGATGTTCGATCCAAAACTTTGAACGAACCCTAACAATGCTTCACCGGCAGCTTGCGCTTCGCCGTCAAACTCACCGAGCCGGATCCACCCATCGTAGACGAACCCGTTCATTCCTTCCGTCCCATCGGCATTCACATACGTTCGATAAGGCTCGTCGCTACCGTCAATGTAGTTGTGAAACCATGGCGAGTCCTGAATACCTGGGTTCGCTTCCCAGTCAGTTCTGCCGTTCCATATACGCTCTGTAAAGGTCCTACTCAATCGCTGGACATCTGTGCTATCGAAGACGAATCCATCTGCTGCTAGTCGAGTGATCATCGTTGCGACACGGTTCTCATGCGAAGTATCCGGAGCACTGTGATGATTACTATTTGGTGGCAAAGAACTCCAGATATCCCACGTATAGGAACCGTCATTTTGCAAGACCAATAGACTTTTGAAATGAGTCGCAAGTGTCTCTTCAATTCCTGCACAGCTAGAGGCATCGCCCAGAATCGCCTGCATATTGTGGCAGGTGGTGACAGTGTGGGTTGCTTTGTCGTTCCAAAAGCCACCGTTGTCATGAAAATCGATGAGCCATGGTCGTTGGTTGCGTGCATCAAGCCATTTGTAAACGATGTGCTGGTCAATGAACTGGGTTAACTCATCGCCGAATGCTTGCAACTCGGTGTCGCTCTGCAGACGCGCGTCCTCATGAATGATCCTTGCCAAACGACTCATCGCCGATCCGAATTGAAAGTCGTATAAAAACAAACCCTCACGTCGAGCTCGCGGACCACCACCAGAGGTTACTTCCCAATCTTTGAACCCGTCTCGTTCGTGCGAGCCCCCTTCAATGATTCGGGCCGAGTCGACGACGTTTTGCACATAAACGAGACCCATATCGAGCGTATCTCGATCGCCCGTTGCCTCGTACATCGAAAGAACACCATCAAGGGCGAGTTGAAGGTTGTACAAACGCACACCATCTGTGCCCGTCTGTAACGAGGACTCGACGAAGGTGGGATGCAGCGAGACCATAATCTGATCAAAGTAGTCCTTCATTTCGCCAATTTTTTGCTCCGCCTGCACGATATCGATCGGGGCTACAGTGTCTCCCGTAAGAAGAAGCCGGTGTTCGAGCGGCTCAATTGCAATATTGCCAGTGTTTCGAAAACCACCGCGTCCTAATTGTTTTCCGTATCTACCCAAAACCCGCGCTCCGCAATGTTTAGTTTCAATCTGGTTTGTGCACGCCAGATTCAAGTCAAACGGCTTGAATTCCTGTAAAGTAGTCGCATGACACTTAAAGGGAGTTTGTTTTTGAAAGTCCAACAAACAATGGGAAGAACCCTGACTGCAGTGTTGTCATTATTTGTGTATTATGCAAGCTGCGATGCGCAAATCCTTCAATGGCATACAGGCGACGTTATTGCTGGTAGCGAAGGGATCATACTCGCACCTGCTTCTAATCTTTCGCGTTGGAACACCAGCGATCGAAATCTCCGGTTCGCTGACTTCGAAGAGCGTTCGCTTGCGGGCTCCCTCTTCCGCCTTAGCGATCTTCAAGATGCTCGTTTTGACTCGGCGGATGTTGCTACCGCAAATTTCCAAGGTGCGAATTTGAGGGGTACTACTTGGAATGACGCCACAGTTGTTGGAGCAGATTTCTCTCGGACGGTCGCTGATGGTTTTACCGCTGATCAGTTCTATTCAACTGCGAGCTACAAAGCGGGTAATCTTCAAAACATCTCTTTGGCCGATAACAACTTAGACGGATGGGACTTTAGTTCGCGGGTAATCCAAGGAGCCAACTTTTTCCAAGCCGCGCTTGAGAATGTGGATTTGACCAACGCATCTGCGCAGAACGCTAGATTTCATCGAGCATCACTCGTGATGACCAACTTCAACGGAGCGGATTTGACCGAGGCGGATCTTCGTGCGAATGCGTTCACCCAAGCAAACTTTGCTGACACTGTCATCCTGCGTGCGAACTTTGAAGCGACTACATTGAACGGATTCTCGTCGGAGCAGCTCTATTCGACTGCGAGTTATCAGGACCAGGATCTTGGCGGTATCAACCTAGGAGACAACGATCTGCAAGCATGGAACTTCGCTAACCAAGATTTGACGGAAGCGATCCTCACGGACTCCAACGTACGAACGCTTTGTTCACCAATGCGACGATTGAGCTGGCGGAAATGGAGGCCATCACATCACGTGGATTCACCACCGAGCAACTTTATTCGACCGCGAGTTATCAAACGGGCGAACTGAATGGGGTAAGCTTCGCCGAGAACAACATGAGCGGCTGGAACCTCTCGCAGCAGCGTTTCGTTGAAGCCAATCTGGAAGAAATGCAGCTCGACAACGCGGATCTCCAACAATCGGACCTTACCGACGCAACACTTACGGGTTCATCGCTGTCCAACACCAATCTTTCGCGGGCCAACTTGGTACGAACCGAGTTCTCTGATAACAGGCTTACGGCAGACCTAACCGGTGCGAACCTGACAGACGCTGTCTTGGATAGGACGATATTTGATAGAGTTAATCCAACGGCAGACCAGATTTACTCGACCGCAAGTTACAAAAACAGAATCTTGCGGGGGATGAGTTTCATAGAGAATGCAATGGCTGGCTGGAACTTCACGGAGCAGGACTTGTCTGGCTCGGCGTTTGCATTGAGCAATGTTTCCGGCGCTGATTTCCAGCGTGCGACTTTGGAAGACGTGGACTTCTCCGGAGCGAACGTCGAGGGAGCAAATTTCCACGAGGCAGATCTGACGCGTGCCTCGTTTTCAGGGTTCTATTCCGCAGCCGCGTTGACATCCGTCAACTTCGAGGATGCAAACGTAACGCAGGCCAACTTTCGTGGTACGACGGCCAGCGGATTTACGGCAGCTCAGTTGTATTCGACGGTTAGCTACAAGTCTGGAGACCTTTCAGGCATCGACTTGTCCGACAACGATTTGTCGCAGTGGGACTTTGTCGGCGTTGTGCTATCCGATGCTCGGTTTTTGGAGTCCAACCTTGCAGATGCCAACTTCCAAGACGCCTTGCTCGATGGAGCTGAGTTCGACAGAGCGACGGGATTCACTGCCGATCAGCTCTACTCGACGCGTAGCTATGCGGAACGAAATCTTGGCGCAGTACATTTCTCGTTTCTCGACCTATCGGGATGGAACTTCGACGGATTGAACATGGAACTCGCTCGTTTTGATAGTTCGAATCTGTCTGGTGCCGATGTCCGCGACGCCAACCTGACTAGGGCGAGCTTCCTTAACACGAATCTAATGAACGCAAACTTTCAGGGAGCCGATCTGGATGATGCAAACCTCCTTGGAGCGAATTTAGCAGGTGCCGATTTCTCAGGGGCTACCATTGCCAGGGCAAAACTAGATCGAGCAACAAGAAATGGACTGACCGCCGAGCAGTTCTATTCAACGGCGAGTTATCAGACAGGGTCGCTCCGTGGTACGCGACTGCCACGTAATGACTTGACCGACTGGGACTTTTCCAATGCCGATTTGACTGGATCCGATTTCTCCGACAGTCAACTGTCAGGCGCGAACTTCGAAAACACGATCATTCGAAACACAACGTTTCGAGGCTCTACACAACTCGGCTTTACCGCAAACCAACTCTATTCCACAGCGAGCTACCAACAAAACAACCTGGCAGGCGTCGATTTCTTTGGCGACGACATCGGCGGCTGGGATTTCTCGGATCAATCACTCCAGTCAGCTGACTTGAGATCAACGGCGATCGGAACCAACTTCCGTAATGCAGATTTGACGAATGCAGATCTCGGTGGTGCTGAACTCGCAGGTGCGGACTTTGAGAACTCGATCCTTCGCGGTGCTCAACTTGATCGCATTACTTCCAGAGGATTTGCCGCAGCTCAGCTTTATGCGTCGCGTAGTCATCGGTCGCTGGACTTAGATGGCGTCGATCTATCCAATAACGAGTTGTCCGGTTGGGACTTTCGAGGGCAGAGCTTGAGGGAAGCTGGTTTTCGATCTGCGAATTTGAACGGAGCCGACCTGCAAGGCGCAATATTGATCAATGCCGACATACGCGGTGCGGGGTTGGCCCAAGCAAACTTGGACTTCGCGGACTTGCGAAGATCGCAGTTTGATGGCGATCCTTTTCTCGGCACGTCTTCAACGCGTAATACCATCTTGGCGGACGGTTCCATTCAAGGTCTAGCGCTTGAGGCAGGCGAAACTATCATCATTCGCAACGACATTCAGCCCATTCGTATCGATCGGGCCATGGCGATGTCAAATAGTTCCTCGATTGAACTACGCTTGGATCACACCTCCTGGGGATCCTCGATCCATTTCGCAGACGAAGTCCAGATCTCGCTCGATGGTACGCTGCGTATCGTCCCGGACAGTGGAGCGGATTTGAATGCCATGGTGGGTTTGACTTTCAACCTGTTCGAGTGGAACGAGTCATTGCCGGTAGATGCTGAGTTTGACGAGTTCCAAAGCGGGCTGGACTGGGATGTCAGCGAGCTCTACACCACTGGCGCTATCACACTGTTGTCTGCAGATCCAATACTTGCAGGCGATTTTGATTTGGACGGCGAACTATCTTTCGCCGATATCGATATTTTGACGACGGCACAGCAAGAGCTCTCGCTCGTTTCGCTTGATTTGAACCAAGACAACGTGATCGATAACCTTGATCGCGACATTTGGGTGCAGGATCTTGTACCAACAAACTACGGCGACGCTGATCTTAATGGATCGGTTGACTTCGCCGACTTTCTTACGCTATCGCGAAACTTTGGTTCTGAAGGTGGTTGGGCACAGGCTGAGTTCGACGGCGACGGAAGCATTGACTTCATCGACTTCTTATTGCTGTCGCGAAATTTTGGAAGTACGGCGACAGCCAGTTTCACTACCGTGCCTGAACCGACGAGCGCTTTGCTGCTCGCTGCAGGAATCGGATGCCTTCGGCGTCGGCGTAGAAGGCAACCTCAGGTGTTGGGTTGCCCATAGTCGACCGGTTGATGACGCTAAAGAACTGGGTAACCAAACGGTAAACCGGACCCGCCGGATGGACCGCAATATGTTTTCGGGCTAGTAAATCGCATGGCAAAATTCATCTCTGGCTGTTTCACAGGATCGCTCGTGACGATTGTCGCACTCTCGTTGTTCGCCGGGCTGCTGCATTCTCGTGCAGAGCGCCAGCTAATCGACAACTGGCGTCAAATTCAACCCGGAATGGAACGCAACGCCGTTATCGAATTGTTGGGCGAGCCCTACTATCACATGGCCCCCGGTGTTGGTTTTCCCGCATGGGCTGAAGAATCCATACCCGACGACTACTACGAATCACACGGGCTGTTGGTCTTCTATGCGCCCGCACCAGGGCCCCAGTTGCTTTTGGTTTATTTCGATTCGGATGATCACGTGTCTTTCGTTTCCAGCACGCACACTTGATCCGACTTTCGAACTTAGAGGTCTATTCTTCGGCGACCGGCTCTCTGATTTCTCCGTTGACTGCGATCTCACCGTTCAGTCCGATCTGAACTGTATCGCCAGCCGTTGCCATGCCGTAATTGTTCTCGCCCACGAAAACCGCATTGTCTCGCACTTTGAATTCGAACTCTGCGAACGCAATAGTGAGCTGGTCGTTGACCATCGAAAGCTTCATTTTTTTCAACGATTTTGGATAAACGATCTTCCATCCATTCACGTGAATGTCATTCGCATCCTCTTCAGCAACGAATGCGTTACTTGGCAAAGCCTCATGCCCCACAGGTTCGATGGCCGCTTCATTGCTACCGACTCGAGTAGAGACAGATACCTGCGCGTCGCCACCGCAACCGAAGGCAATCGTGAGACATCCTAAAACGAAAACATTTAAAATCCGCTTCATGGCAATCTTCCAGTCGATAATGCGCACATGTTAGTGTCGAAACCGAGTATTCTGTGTCGCGAACTTACACAACACATTCTGCATTTCTCGAGCGAAAGGGCAAACCGCTACGAAACGGCAAGCAATCATATTTGCTTGTAATTACTGGTGGACACGACGATACTATTGCCGTCCGCCATTTACCTCACCGCCTGGAACCTGCTACTGAATGAAAAACGCCAAGCTCGTTGCTCTTGCCATTTTTGGCGGAGCAATGGGCTTGGCGTTTTCCATTGGAGCGAACCTCACGATTGCAGACCATGAACAAACATTATTTTCGCATCCTGGCGTGTTGCATCGCAGTTGTCAGCTATGCAACCGCTCACGCGCAAAACCCGATCGAGGACACGATTGAGCACTCGGGACGAGTTATTGAACTCGTGGACATTGCACAACTGCCGAACACGAAAGGCGGCGGCACTGGCGGTATCGCAAATACCAACATACTCACACATGCTGGCGAGCAGGCAAATCGCGTTTACGTGAATGACATGCGAGGCTTGATCTATCTGATCGAAGACGATGAGTTGAACCCAACGCCGTTCCTGGACGTCACAGATAGCTCCGACGTTCGACTAGCGACTAACAATATCTGGCAAGGATTCACAACTTTCACCTTCCATCCCGATTACGCAAATCCAGGCACGGCCGGTTTCGGCAAGCTGTACACGGCGACCGACGAACGCCCAACAGGCGATTCAGATTTACCGTCTTCGCGCAACCCCGTGACACAGCATAGTGTTCTTGCGGAATGGACGGTTGACCCGAACAACCCCAATCAAGTCGATCCGACGAGTCGCCGCGAACTTCTGCGCCTTGCTTGGCCGACTCTGGGGCACAAAATGGATCAATTGGCATTCAATCCAAACGTTGACCCAGGAGATCCAGACTACGGCATGCTGTACCTATCTCTTGGTGACGGAGGTGATACCTGGGGCTCTGACCGCACTGTTGACCTTGATAGCAACGGGCAAAACACGAGCAATCTGTTTGGCACGATCGCTCGAATTGATCCATTAGGTTCCAATGGCCGAACAGGCGAGTACGGAATTCCGACCGACAACCCATTTGTAGGCAACGACGAGTTTCAACCGGAAACCTGGGCCTACGGATTTCGCAACCCACACCGATTTTCTTGGGATCGGATCGACCTTGGTGGAAACGGCGACATGTACATCTCCGATATCGGCCAAGCTCAGATTGAAGAAGTGAGTATCGGTCAGGCTGGTGGCAACTATGGCTGGAGCGAGCGAGAAGGCACGTTTGTAGTCAACCGCAACGACCAAGATGACGTAAGAAAAGCCACCGCTGCGGACAACGAAGATACAGACTTCGTGGATCCCGTGATTGAATACGATCACGACGAAGGTAGCGCAATCGTGGGTGGTTTCGTTGTTCACGGCGACAACATACTGGATGAGCACTACGTGTTTGGCGACATTCGCAACGGAAGAGTTTTCGCCACAGACGTGAACGATTTATCGATGGCGGGACCTGCATCGATGGATCTGATTGATGAACTGTTGTTTTCACACGACGGCGAAACGAAAACCATGATGGAACTGGTACGAGAAACTGTCCCGGGCGCCAGTCGTGTCGATCTGAGATTCGGGCAAGGGCCGGAAGGCGAACTCTATGTCTTATCCAAACAAGATGGTTTCGTCCGTCGAATGGCTCTTACCGTACCTGAGCCAAATGCCTGCCGGTTTATGTGGTTGGCGCTGTTTAGCTTGTTGCATGTAGCACGAGTTAAAAGCTGAGGGCTGGCGATGCTTGGATTGTTTCATTGGCGTAGATGTCACGGACAAACTTCGTCATCGACGCAAATAAGTATCGGGCAACGATCTTCGCAGTCGACCATAGCGTAAGCCTCTCCTCGCACCGTTGCAGGAGGCAGAACGCAACCGAAGAGACTGCACAGCCACGGTACTTCGACTTCTGCGCTGGCTTTTACAACACAGGGACCGCCCAAGATGACGTGCGCGATTTGCTCGTTGGTGTGACGACGGTCCGTCAGCAAATGCTCATCAACGCCAAAGTCCACCGTTGATGGCTGCAATGGATCGGGGCCGTAGGCAACCACCCACGCACCGTTACCTCCATCTTCCGCCGCCTTCGACGCCGCCATGAACGAAGCAACGTCGCCGGGCAATGCGTATGTGTTTGGCGCCCCATTCAACATTCCGACGACCGTATCTGGACCAAGACTCGCGTAGTACGGCAGCCCGTTCATGGAACCACTGCCTTCTTCGATAACGATATAGCCTACCGTTTCGTCGGCTCGGACCTGATTTGGATCTTGGCCAACGTGCTTGCCCGTGAACAATGCAGCCCCGGGTGGCGTTTGGCGAGTCCCGCCATGGTCCCAAAACACGGACCAATTAGGATCGTTGAAAGTCATCACTTGCCCTACGACCACCGGTTGTGCGTAAGCGTTCGCGTAAGCCCGTGCCTCGCCGAACCAAGAACCCTGTCTATCGGTTACGGTCGAGTCGTATTTGACAGCCTCCATTGTGACGCCGTGTGTAGCTTCGTCGTAAACGCCTTCTTCGACGACGAAAAAGTGTACCGGTACATTCGGCACCGCCGCACCTGTATTTGTATCTTGCACAAAGAAGTCAAACGAGTTGCCTGCACCAGCGTTTTGAATGCGCACGACCATCGGCCGATCGGCGGAAGTGTAGACAGGCGTGCCAACCACAACCATGCATGTGTAACCTCGATTGCACATCGAAACGGTTTGCCAATCACCGGAGCTTACTTTCAACGTTGCGTGAGCATTGGGGCCGTCGGTGTTGCCGCAACCGGCGCGAAGTCCGGCATAGAACACACGGCGCCCATCAATTTCTTCACGGATAGTTCCGAAGACCAAATCCCCTGCGCAGCTTGCGTTGTCGTTTGGTGCAGCACTTGGGTCATAGTTTGTATCGAGAGTCACCGGCGTATCGAGCACAACGTTTGCTGCTGCAAAATCCAGCCCGATGTTGCGGTCGTCAAGCGTATCTGTCGAGCCATCACCTTCGCACCATGTCTTCGCGCTGGCGAGTGCCGCAGACTCCAGCGATGTCACCAATTGCTGACGCGCAAGATGCAATCTCCCCGCTTCGACAACCCAACAAATCAGGATGACAAATACGGGCAGCGTGAGGAGAATCCACAGCGTCGCGATTCCGCGGCGGCGGCGATGCAGTTCTGAATTTTGTTGACGTAGCACGACTTTTTCGGTCCACGGTACAGTCGGAAAGTGACGTTTTCATCTCTTCGACTTCGCTCACAATCTTCGGCGTGCAGTTCGGAAAAATTGCGGGACAAACAATGCTATCTGAACCACCTATGCGGCCTCGATGCATTGCCCAGCGCCGGCAGTGCTTGCACCTAGCAATCGGGCCGTTTCACTGATACTCTGTTTGCTTCTCAGACTTCACTTTCAAGCAACGGATTTCCTATGCCCGGCCTGCTACCCGATGTTGACCCCGACGGCTTGCTCGAATTCTCCGTCGTTTATTCCGATCGCTCGCTGAACCATATGTCGATGACGTTTCGGCAGGTCATGAACGACATTTCATCCACGATGAAGAATGTTTACAACGCGACCGCGACTGTCGTCGTTCCTGGCAGTGGAACGTACGGAATGGAAGCCATCGCGCGCCAGTTCGCAACCGACAAAAAATGCCTCGTGATTCGCAACGGTTGGTTCAGCTATCGATGGACTCAGATTTTCGAAGCCGGAAAGATACCCGCATCCGAAATCGTCTTGAAAGCGCGTCAGATCGCCGACGAAACACAGGCACCGTTCGCGCCGTGTCCCATCGAAGAAGTGGTTGCAGCGATCAAAGAAGAAAAACCCGATTTGGTTTTCGCGGCCCATGTCGAGACCTCCGCTGGCATGATCTTGCCGGACGAGTACTTGAAGGCGGTTGCAGATGCCGTTCATAGTGTGGGCGGACTGTTCGTGCTGGACTGCATTGCATCGGGCACTATCTGGGTTGATATGAAAGCGACAGGCGTTGACGTTTTAGTCAGTGCACCGCAAAAAGGTTGGAGCGGCTCACCATGCAGCGGTCTTGTTATGCTTGGCGAAAACGCGGTTGCCAAGCTCGATGAAACCACCAGCACCAGTTTCGCATGTGACCTCAAAAAGTGGTTGCAGATCATGCAGGCGTACGAAAATGGTGGTCATGCGTATCACGCAACGATGCCCACCGATGGTCTCACCACGTTTCGAAACGTGATGAAAGAAATCGAAGCGATCGGTTTCGACAAGGTTCGCGATCAACAGAGGCAACTCGGCCAAGGCATCCGCGATGCACTCGCCAAACGCGACATCAACAGTGTCGCGGCACCGGGCTTTGAAGCGCCCGGCGTAGTCGTCGCATACACCAGCGATCCCGAAATGAAGAACGGCAAGAAGTTCGCAGCAGCTGGTATTCAGATTGCAGGCGGCGTTCCGCTGCAGTGCAACGAGCGAGATGACTTCCAAACCTTCCGCATTGGATTGTTCGGTGTCGAGAAACTGCAAAACGTAGAACGCACAATCCAATCGTTCGAAGACGTCTTGGACAAAATCAGCTAAGAGCCCAAACATGGACCGCGCCCAGCTGCTCGAACTTCAGCAAATCTATCCCTCCGATCGTCTGTTGAACGACGAGGGCGCGCGAGTTCCATTTCAGTCCGATGGGTTGACTGCGTTCGTCGAAAAACCGCTCGCTATCGTGATCGCGGAATCGGAAGACGACGTCATCCGCACGGTCCAGTGGTGCAAACGCCACGAGCTTCCGTTCGTGGCGCGCGGATCGGGAACGAGTCTTTCTGGCGGCTCGCTGCCATGCGCCGATGGGATTGTGATCGCGCTGAACCGGATGAACAAGATCTTTGAATTGGATCCGGTCGAGCGCACGGCAACCGTCCAACCCGGCACGATTAATTTGCTGGTCAGTCAGGCAGCTCGACCGCATGGTCTTTACTACGCGCCCGATCCGTCAAGCCAGCAAGTTTGCACCATTGGTGGAAACGTAGCGTTCAATTCAGGCGGGGCACACTGTTTGAAATACGGCATGACTTCCAATCACGTGCTGGGCCTGCGTGTTGTTCTGCCTGATGGAGAAGTCGTCGAATTGGGTTCTTCCAGTTTGGAGAGTGCGGGCCCAGACGGGGTTGGCCTGTTCGTAGGCAGCGAAGGCCTGTTCGGCATCGCCACGGAAATCAAGCTGCGATTGCTCCCGATACAAGAGGCCGTGCACACCGTCATGGCCGGTTACGAAAACGTCGAGCAAGCTGGTCACGCAGTGTCTCGCATCATCGAGTCGGGCCTCTTGCCCGCTGCCATGGAAATCATGGACTACTGGGCAATCCAAGCAGCTATGACGGCCGTCGAAGCCGAGTATCCCGCCGGCGCAAACGCAATTCTGATCGTGGAACTCGATGGTTCGGAAGCCGCCATCGAGCACGAAAAAAAGCAACTCGACATACTCATCAAAGACTCGAATCCAATCGAGGTGCTCGTTGCCAAGTCCAACGAACAACGTGCTGAGATTTGGAGGGGACGCAAAAGTGCATTTTCTGCCGTAGGTCGCGTTAGTCCCGATTTTATCGTGCAAGACAGTGTCGTCCCACGTACGAAGTTGGGCCACGCACTCCGTGAGATCGAACGCATGTCGGAGCGCGTCGGCCTACGTGTCGCCAATGTGTTTCACGCAGGCGATGGAAATCTACATCCACTGATCTTGTACAACGGCAGCAACGAAGGCGAACTTCACCGCGCAGAAGAACTCGCGTCGGACATTGTCGCACTGTGTGTGCAGCTCGGCGGCTCAATAACTGGTGAACACGGCGTCGGCATGGAAAAGCGTCACTTAATGCCGGCGATGTTTTCGGATGCCGACCTTGAATGCATGCGAGCAATTCGCAAAGCCGTTGATCCACTCGAAATCTCCAACCGCGGCAAGATGTTTCCAGGTAGTGAAGCACCTTCGCTGACCTCGACGGGTTTGCATCCGTTGGAAAAGGCAGGGGTGATCTCTCGAGAATGAGTAACGCATTACTGACCCCCGATTCGATAACAGATTTCCAAGCAGCGCTACGTCATGGGAAAGAGCAGGGCGGTCACGTTGTAGTGTGCGGGTCGCAATCGAAAACGAGAATAGTTAGTAGCGCGGCAACCACGATCTCCACAACCAGTTATGCCGGCATCGTCGATCATCAAGCCAGTGACTTTACGATCACTGCACGGGCTGGAACACTCGTTCGCGACCTCTGTCGTGCGCTGGACAAAAAGGGCCAGCACCTGCCTTTCGACCCAACTTTCGTGGACCGCAATGCAACGATTGGCGGCTTGGTAGCGGCGGGTATGAACGGGCCGTGCCGGTTGCGTTTCGGAGGCATCCGCGACTTCATCATTGGCTGCGAATTCTTAGACGGCAACGCCACGGTCGTTCGCGGCGGAGGTCGTGTCGTTAAGAATGCGGCGGGTTTTGACATTCCTAAATTCCTCGTTGGCAGTGCAGGGCGGTTTGGACTGCTGCTGGAAGTCACCTTCAAAGTGTTCCCGCGGCCGAAGTGCTATCGAACGCTGCGATTCGAAACAGGCAATCTCGAATCGTCGGTTGTGTTGATGCAGACATTACACAAGGCGCTCGAATTCGAAGCGATCGACATCGTCGATTCAACCACGGTTTTCGCGCGAGCGTCCGGAGAAGATGAGTCCGTACTTGATGCGACAGAACAATCAGTACGCGCCGCTTCACAGCAGGACTTGCATGTACTCAGCGTCGAAGAAGACCAGTCGACCTGGGCGGAACTGGCAAATTGCTCATCGCTTCCAGATTCCAGCCTGCTACTCAAAGTTCCAATGACACAAAAAAGAATCCTAGACTTCGATCAGCTGACGAATGGCCAACGTGTTCGCTACAGCGTGGCTGGCAACGTCGCTGTCCTCCAACTCCGTTCGCACGAAGACTTGGCCACGTTCGAAGCGAAACTCTGGCAATGTGGCCTCGCGGCGCAGACAATCGTCGGCCCGAGCGATCTATTTTTGCATGGCGACGTGCCAGGACTAAGCTACCTGCGAAAAGTCAAATCCGCGCTCGACCCTAACGACGTCTTTGCCGCGCTCAACATGACGCCGAACGGAGTAGCAACATGAAGCACGCACTCGACCCAAACAAACTCGGTGACTTTGGCTTGCCTGTGATCGACGCAGTGCAAAAGTGCGTTCATTGCGGCTTCTGCTTGCCGACGTGCCCAACGTACGACGTGCTAGGACAAGAAATGGATTCGCCTCGCGGCCGAATCTTGTTGATGAAGGAAGTGCTGGAGGGCAACCTGACTGTAGAACAGGCCGCGCCACACGTCGATCAGTGCTTAGGTTGTTTGTCGTGCGAGACGAATTGTCCATCTGGCGTTCCATACGGTCACTTGCTGAGTTCCTATCGTTCGCTGAAGCATGATGAGTCACCTCGAACCCTCGGCGCGCGGATTCGCGAACTGCTTGTCCATCAAACGGTTCCATTTCCAAGCCGGTTTCGACTCGCCGCACAGCTAGGAAAGCTCACGGCTCCCATCGGATTTTTGGTTCCTAGGTTCTTGAAGCCACTAATTGAAATGATTCCTGACTCCATTCCGAAGCGGGATGAGTTACCCACAAAGTCAGCCGCGAAGGGTGAAGCCAAGGGCACTGTTGGTTTGCTGACTGGCTGCGCTCAGCAAGTACTTGCTCCCGAGATCAATCGCGCCACCATTTCTGTATTAAGCAAGGTCGGGTTTGATGTTGTCGTTCCGCAAAATCAATCGTGCTGTGGCGGACTCGATTGGCACGAGGGTCGAGTAAAATCGACGCGAACCATGGCGGCCAAGAACTTTAACCTTTTCGGAAACGAGGTCGACGTCATCATCACAAACGCGGCCGGTTGCGGCTCGGCCATTCACGAATACGAGACTGCGTTTGGTGGCACGCCGCAGCTTGAGGAAGCAAAGCGTTTTTCCGATCGAGTCGTTGATATCTCACAGTTTTTATCGCGTCACGCTGTTCCCGCAATGCGATTCAGCGAGCCGGTACGGGTTGGCTACCACGATGCGTGCCATCTGGCTCACGCACAACGAATTCGAACCCAGCCAAGACAGCTTTTACGAGGAATCGAAAACGTTGAACTCGTATCCATTCGCAATAGTGACCTTTGTTGCGGTTCCGCAGGAACGTACAACTTAACGCAGCCAAAAATTGCGGACGAACTAGGACGACAGAAGGCGCAGACGATTGTCGATTCTGGCTGTGATATCGTGACGGCGGGAAACATTGGTTGCCTGGTGCAGGTTCGCAAGCACTTGCAAGACATGGGAAGTCGCGTGAAGGTTTTGCATACGATCGAACTGATCGATATGGCTTTGTGAACAACAGACCGTTTTTGCAGGAGACTTGTCGTGAATGATTATCTGCTTGCGTTTCTTGCTCTCGTCCCCATCCTCACGGTTGCGGTCTTCTTAGTCGGTTTGAGATGGCCAGCCAGCCGCGCGATGCCGCTTTGCTATATCACCGCGGCTCTACTCGCCCTCTTCGTTTGGCAAGTAAGCGGTATTCAAGTTGCGGCAGCCAGCTTGAAAGGGCTCGTCATCGCGACGAAATTGCTATTCATCGTTTTCGGCGCCGTGCTATTGCTGAACACGCTGGAACAATGCGGCGCAATGAGCCAGATCCGGAAGAACTTTCAAGCAATCTCGCCTGACCGACGTATCCAGGCAATTATCATTGGCTGGCTGTTTGGTTCATTCATCGAGGGAGCTGCCGGCTTTGGAACTCCAGCGGCGCTGGCGGTACCATTGATGGTGGGGTTGGGATTCCCGCCGATGGCTGCTGTGTTTGTAGGGATGGTCATTCAGTGTACTCCCGTTTCTTTTGGAGCCGCCGGTACGCCGATCTTGATTGGCGTGAACAATGGCTTATCCGGTGTTGGCGGAGATGCGGTGCGTGAATATGTCACAGGGCTGGGGTATGCGGAAGGTTCGGAGGGCTGGACGAGCTTTCTTCACCTGATCGGTCGGCGAGTTGCGACGATCCATGTGGCACTGGGATCTCTCATACCGTTATTCCTTGTTTCGCTGATGACAAAGTTCTTCGGCCCCAACAAATCATTCCGCGAAGGCTTGTCCGTCGCGCCGTTTGCGATTTTCGCTGCTTTCGCAATGACGATTCCGTATCTGATTGCTGCGACGTTTCTGGGACCCGAGTTTCCATCGTTGATAGGTGGACTCACGGGACTTGCGATTGTTACGTTCGCATCGTCTAAAGGGTTTCTTGTGCCTAAACCGGAAAACGCTTGGGACTTCGCTCCGCAGGATCAATGGGAGCCGTCGTGGACAGGCAACATGCCGTCTGCGAAAGCCGAACAGTCCGCCAACTCGATCGGTTCATTTACGGCCTGGTCACCGTATTTGCTGGTGGCATTGTTACTTGTCGTCACGAGAATCTATCAACCGTTGAAGACTCGCGTGTTGGAGGCATTTTCATTCGCGGTGCCGAACGGCTTCGACTCAGCTGTCGCGAACACAGGGTTCTTTGACACATCTATCGGCGAAGCGGTTCAGCCTCTGTACATTCCTGGCAGCATTTTCGTTTTCGTCTCCTTCGTTGCGTTTGCGATCTTTGCACTGTTCCACGGCTTCACTGTTCGCGGATACGCGCAAGCGTGGAAAGACTCGTGCGCAACCATGTACCGCGCGAGTATTGCGATGCTTTCGGCAGTGGCAATGGTGCAAGTCTTTATCAACAGCAAAGGCGGTGCAGCCGGTTACCAGGAGATGCCACGCGCTTTGGCCGAAGGTGTGGCGAGCCTCCTCGGCAACTCGTGGCCAGCATTAGCACCGTTTGTCGGAGGCATTGGTGCTGCGGTCGCTGGCAGCAACACGCTTAGCAATATGATGTTCTCGCAGTTTCAATTTCAGGTTGGCATGGACATCGGCGCGGATCCGGTATGGATCGTGGCGTTACAAGCCATCGGCGGCGCGGCGGGCAATACGATTTGCGTCCACAACGTCGTAGCCGCCTCAGCAGTGGTCGGACTCACGGGCCAAGAGGGAGCGGTCATTCGGAAGACTTGTTTCGTCTTTCTCTACTACGCGATGGTGCCAGGCTTGTTCTTCTGGCTATTCGCCCACCGACTGCTCTATTGACGATTCGCTGGCATCCGTTGCCTGACCAACCATTCCGGTTTTCTTAAGGTGTTCGAAGACTGCCTCCGTGTATGCATTTCGATAATCTTCGCCGAGGTGCGCGAGGTCACGAAATTGTTCCGCGGGACACGCAGGCAGTTCCTCATCAACAACGTGAATCGTGGGCTTTCCTTCGGCAGCTTTCAACACGTGCTGCAGCAGTTCTTCTCGCATCTGGGGATAAAGCTCTTCGACGTCGGGGTGAACATGGCCAATGATGATGACCAGTTTCGTGCCCATCTCGTGAAACCGGTCGACGACTAGACTGAGACATTCCAGTCGAAACTGCCGCGCATGCTCAAATTGGGCTTCTGTACCGTCTCCCTTGGTCATTACCTCAATGAAGCGATCAAAGGTTTTCGCTTTTACTTCAGCAGGATCTTCAGTCCTATTCGGGTGAGCCACCTCTGGAGTACCTGTAATCGCAAACAACAAGCCTTCAGCTTCTCGCCGGATTCGGAAAAGAGGTAACCAACGTCCCACTCGACCGTAGAACATCCGCAACCAGCCAAATGCTTTTGTTCCATCCAAGGCATCAAAATCATCCTCGACTCTACCGGTCATCAAACTCTGAGCTGACGCACCGAACTCGAG
>CAYNJG010000139.1:0-19260 GCA_964397295.1 uncultured Pirellulaceae bacterium | reverse complement strand
ATCTCCTGGTCAAAACAAGAATTGGAGTTAGGGTGCTTTGTCACAAACAAGCCAGCAGTGGCACCAAACCTGAAATGAAGCTTCCACGAAGTTAGACGGCGGAACCATTTTTTGGAAAAATCTTAGAGATGAACGCGCCGTGTCGTCGGCGGCTGCATCACTTTCGGGCAAGTCAATCCTTTACGAGCTTACAATATGGACTCTCTCGTTCAAGAAACACTTAGGAATAGTCAGCTGGGCTGCGGGCTGACGGACGAGCAGATTGAGAAGGTGTCTGCTGTTCTGACGATCAAGCACGTGGTTAGCAACGAGAATGTTTTCGAACAGGACAGTCTTGGCAGTAGCTTGTTCATCGTCGCGAAAGGTCGAGTCAAGATTACCGTCTCCCAATTCGCTGGGAAGGAATCCTTCGTCGATTATCTGGCGGTTGGTGAGCATTTTGGCGAGATGGCAATGCTCACTGGTGGTCGTCGCGCCGTAACGATGAAGGCGGTGATGGATTCGGTTTTGCTGGAACTCAGTCAAGCAGCCTTTGAAGGACTCGTAGAGCAAGTCCCAGGTGTCGCTGCCAATCTCGCGCGAACGTTGGGGTTTCGCTTGCGACGAGAGACAACCGGCCAGCGCCCCCGCAGTATGCCACGTGTCATTGGCTTGGTGAACTATTCGGATGACACATGTCGTTTAACTCCCTTGGTCGCGAGAGCACTGGCCGACGGCAATAACCCAATTCGCGTGTTGACCGAGCGCCAAATTGAAGTCGATCATCGATCCGTGAAAGTTGAGACGATTCCGAGTAGCCCCGCAAAGTCAGACTTGGAATGGCTTCGAGACCAACTTGCCCCGCAGACCGACTCGCAAGGGCACACGCTCGTCGGTGTGCAAGGCGATGTGCCGAACAGCAAGTTGTCGGCCGTGTTATCCCAATGCGAACAGGTCTGGTGGATCGTTGATCCGAAGCGTGCTGCGAAGGCCACCGAACGGCTGGGCTCGATCTTAAAATCCGCTCCCGATTTAGCAACGCGAATTCATTGGGTTTGGATGCTTGACGCAGAAACAAAGCCCAACGCGATCCCAGCCGCGCCCGCGGGAATTAGCAACTTAAGTTTCAAAGTGGTTCTTAGTTCGCCGCGATCGGAGAAGCAAAGTCTGTCACGGCTTGTTAGGCACGTGCGAGGAACACGTCTTGGTCTGGCGCTCGGTGGAGGTGCGGCGCGTGGACTAGCGCATCTCGGCGTATTGCGAGCTCTTGAAGAAGCCGACATTTACGTCGATGTCATCGCCGGAACGAGCGCCGGAGCACTCATGGCTTTGCCGTATTGTTACGGTTGGGACGTCGAGCGAATCGCCGAGACTTTTAAACGAGACCTGACGCCCAGCTGGGCTTTTCGACAGCTCCCGAAAAGCAATCAGTGGTTTATGCTTTATAAGTACCGCACGTTTGGATGGGAGAGAATGCTGCGGAATCATTTTGGCGATGTGAGGCTGGATCAGCTTCTGATTCCGCTGAGCACGGTCGCTGCGGACCTGATTACTGGCAAGGAAGTTGTTCGCGACAGTAGCGATGCGGTCCATGGAGTCCTCGAAAGCATTAATCTGCCGAGTATCGCGAGGCCGATTCTCCGGGACGGCATGGCATTGGTTGATGGTGGCATTATCAACAATGTGCCGACGGACCTGCTGGCGGAACGCGGTGCGGACTTGGTAATCGGCGTGGATATCGCTCGTCGCCTATCCCGGCAGTTTGCTAACAACACTCCAGACATGCGTGCCGACGCCATGCGTAACGCAGGTCAATTCGAAACCATCATGCGAGCCAACGAAGTTCAGGGTCACATGATTACCAGCTTGCGCACAGCTGAAGTCGATTTTATGATCTCGGTAGACACATCCGAGTTCGAGTTCGCCGACTTCACGAAGGCGCATGAACTGGCCGACGCAGGCGAACAAGCTACAAAAGAAGGGCTGCCACAGTTGCGGCAACTTCTCGACGAACAAGAAGATTCCGAAGCCATGATTTCCAGCTCTCGATTCACGTGCCCTGTGCCGAGGAGAATCTTTGAGTAACCTGGAGCGTGTGACCGAGATCCGAACGTATTGTGCGGTCACCCGCATGCCGATCGCGTTATGGGCGGGCACACTTCGGATGTCCGCGATGGTCTGCGTTTACTCTGTCGGCACGACCGACAACATGAAGTCAAATCGCAACACGCCGCGTCGGTTTTCCAAAAACGACAACTTCTCAGTTCAATCCCGATCTAAGCCACGGCAACTCGTGCACCGAACACTAATAGGATCTGACCTGTTAACCGTGCGCGCGAAAAGGTAAAACCTCTTCTTCTTAGTTCTTGCGGAAATCTGGAGTTCGATCGATGGGAACTGAAACTGCACTGTCGCGCCACGCAGAATTTGCAGGGGATCAACTCACATCTAAAATGACCCTGGATATGGCGAACATCTTGGTGCTCATTCAGGACCTAAGCAGCGTCGTGGCGCGGCTGAATGAACTAAGGTTGGAAGGGAATTCCGATGAAGAAATAGAGCGCCAAATTCTGGACACTGACTTGTTCTTTGAACTTGCGGAACTCAACCAAACCATCGAAATCAATGAGAGACTCGCGCAGGTGATTGGTGCCGAATCCAGGCTGGATGCGGTGGGACGATTTACGGATGCGATCTCCACCGAAACTCACCAATACTATCGACAATACCTCGTCAGTGTACTCAAGGATGGTGAGTTTGAAACGGAAGGTCAACTTCGACATTTACAAACTGGCGAACCCATCTACTTTCAAATTCGCAGTCGAATGGATCGTCGAGGGGCGTACGTCTACGGCGTCTCTGTCCTGGCGGAAATAACGGAACAGGTCGAATTGAGAAAGGAAGTCGAACGGAGTGAATCTCGAATGCAAATGGCCATCGAAGCCGGGCAGGCTGGGATTTGGGAAGTCGATATCCCCACGATGAAGTTTCAGGGCGACCGCACCTATTACGAGCTGCTGGGCCATCCAATGGGTTGCCTGGACGGACCCGTGTCCAATATTCGCAGCCAAGTGCATCCGGACGATTTCGAAGGGAGTGTGAAACTGACATCAGCGGTGCTGTCCGGAGAGTTGGCGAATCTCAATCGCAAGGTACGGCTGCGACTGCCGAATGGACGTTATCGGTGGTATCAACTGAGACTCAAGGCAACGCAATTCGATGACGGTGGAAAACCTGTCAAGGCGATAGGAACTCTAACGGATGTGCACGACGAAGAGTGCACGGACCGCTTGCTTCGTTTGGAGCGAGACGTGCTCGGCAAGCGAGGTTTGCTGCTGGACTTACTGAAAATCCTGGCCATTGGCATCGAGGAAGAATGGGACGGATGCCGGTGCATTGTCCTGAAGTTTGATAATGAAACAAAAGACGTCAGTGAGTGTATCGCACCGACGCTTGACGAGTTCATGCGAAATCTACTCATGGGTCTTGCCGTTAACGAGTTGCGGGACCAATGCCGTAAGGCGATCGAAACCAAAGAGAGCGTTTGCTGGAAATGGGACAATCCTCACGACGACGAAGAGGGTTGCCCTGAGTATCTCAAGTCGGTCTGCGAGTATACGACTTCGACGCCCATCTTCGTTGGTGAAGAAATTCAGGGAGTCGCCTGCATCCTGCATTCGGAACAGCCCAGTGAAGCCGAAGCGGCACTCGTTCGACGTCTTGCCCAGACGATGCAATTCTTGTTTGAACGGCAGTTCCACGCAGACAAAAAGACCGAGTATGAGGCGAAGGTACTCACCGAAGATCGCCTGGACAGCCTGGGGAAATTGGCCGGCGGCATCGCGCATGATTTCAATAATCTTCTGACCGTCATGTTGTCGCATACCGAATTGATCGAATCTTGCACCAACGATTCCGAAATCCGGGGCTCAACCGAGCAAATATCTGAGGCGGCCAGGATGGCTGCCAAACTCTGCCGCAAGATGCTCACTTATGCTGGTGAGAGTCACGTCGAATTGTGCGAATTCGACATGACCGAAATCGCATCCAACGTTGTGGAGATGGTCCGTCACAGCACTGCCGCCGGACACGAATTCCGTACGAATTATGCAGGGAGCCTTCCGTCAATAACCGGCGACAAGCCGATGGTCTCTCAGTTGATCCTCAACCTATTGACCAATGCAGTCGAAGCCACTCCTCAACCAGGTCTGATTACTGTGGAGACCGGGCAATGCAATCTTGAGCGATCCGACTTTTCTGAGCTGTACTTTACCGATGAACTGACACCCGGTGACTACGTTTTTGTCCGGGTCGTTGACTGCGGGTGCGGTATGACGCCGGAAGTAACCGAACGGATCTTTGACCCTTTCTTTACGACGAAGAAAACAGGTAGCGGACTTGGGTTGGCAACCGTGATTGGTGCTGTGCGACGGCATGTCGGTTGTTTGGCACTGGAATCAGAACTCAATGTGGGAACGTCGATCACAGCTTATCTGCCGGTTGCAGGTGTCGTTGTTATTTCAGGCGATGAACGCAAGCGTGTGGCAATTATTGACGACGACAATGCAGTCCGAATGGCACTGGAAAAAATCCTCATTCGTCAAGGCTATGATGTGGTTTCAATGGCCAGTGGAGAAGAGGCGATTCAGCGGGTGCACGAACTGGGACAGTGTGACCTGTTGGTGCTTGATCAGCAAATGCCCGGTATGAATGGCATGGAGACGTTTGTGGAGTTGCGGAAGCAACTCCGGGCGTTGCCCGTTTGTTTCGTAAGCGGCTATAAACTGCCGTCTGAAGTCAGCAACTTGGTTCGCGTCGATAAAAAATGTGACTCTCTTTTGAAACCGTTTAGCTCCAAGGCCATCGACAAGACGATGAAGAGACTTATCGGCGAGGTGTAGTTGCGGTTAGCGCCTCGAATCAATGGCGGTCGCCCTCAGCGTCTTTCATTGCTTCACGCTGCCACTTCAAAAGATCCGAAAACGCCGGCATGGCGCCTTCATTCACGGATTTTGCGAAACGCATGAAAGCTTTGGTGCCGGCTTCCGTCGCCCTTGGGGAAGTCTTCGCGGCTTCTACACCTTTGTCTGCGGTGGTGACGGCCCCTTCCTTGTCACCATTCCGCCACTGAAGAATGCTCAGGCACGCGAAATGGTTTGGACCAATCGGAAGTTCGTTTTTCATGACGTAGTCGGAATAAAGTGGGACCAGAGCTTTCATGAACTCCGGTGGATAGTTGCCGTTATTAAGTCTTGCGAGTCGCATGCTGGTCATCGACACGAAAGAAGTTTTGAACTGACTCGATGGACTTTGGTTGAGGGCTGTCACTGCGGCTGGCCACTTCCTGCTGACAATCAAAACCCAGAGTTCCTGGATGCAGATTTCAGGGTGATCCGGATCGATGCCTTTTAGTTCCTCGAGTATCGCTGCCATTCTTTTTGCGTCCTTTTTCGAACGCGCGGAATTGATTCTGCGAATCAAGGCATCCGTTTCTTCCTGGTGTTTCCGAGCGGCCAGGATTTTGGCGGCAGCTTTCTTCGCGCCTTCATCACCGGACAGCAGGGTCTCGATCAGCGAGTCCGTAAGTCGTGAAGCTTCCGTTGATGCCAGCAGTTTTCCGTTCCTTACAATGAACGCATGGGGAATGGATTCTGCTCCAGAGGCCGTCAGCCACTCCTTTTCGAATGCCGATCCTTCGCTGGCGATAGCGATTGGGTAGGACATTTCATCGCCCTTCTTTTTGACGAAGTTTTTGACTTTGTTCTTGTCCTCGTCCTTCTCCCAGACACTCATGCCATAAATTCGCAAGCCCTTGTCGTAGTATTTTTTGTGCAGCTCATTTACGTGTGGAATCATCCCGATGCAGGGGCCGCACCAGGTGGCCCAGCATTCGAAGATATAGACCTTTCCCGGTTCAAAAGATCTCGGCCCTTTGCCCTGGATCCAGTCGGCAGCGGCAGTAGCAGGAAGGCTGACTTTGGAACCGGGAACCAGCGTGGGTTTGGGCTCGGTTTTGCTCGTTGACTCTTTAGCGAATGCGGGTGCTGAAGCCAGCACCATGCAGGCGAGGACGAACGACACGCCGGCCAGTCGAAACCAAAAAGATCTCTTCGCGAATAGGAAGTTAGAGGAAAGTCTATGAAGCCTGGACGATTTGAGAACACCGGGAGTGGTCATGATGACTAGTCCGTTGGGTGTTGACCAATCGCCGCCAACCGCTCTTCCTAAAAACGGATACATGGAGACCACTGATGTTGAGCAGGCTGAACGAGAAGTTTTCTGTGTCCTTTGTGACTCCGTGTTTGAATATGGTTCCCAGTTTCTCTTTGACTTCCAGTCGTCTTCGCCTTTAGTCATACTCTGGCTTTGTCCCATTGCTCGACGTGCTTGAAATAGTCGTTTCCGTATCCTTGCGACTCATTTCGACGTTTACTTTTGTGTCTCTGTCCAACCTCGAACTGAGGTTGCAATTTCCACTCATTCATGTCTGGAAGCCCAGCATTGGTAAAATCCAAATCTGCAGCGCGAAATAAAACAGAATAAAACCAACAAAGAATAACGCTTGCACGGCGAAACCTCTCAAGAATAGTCAATACACACTGATAGGACGCTTGAAGAAGCGAATCCTTACAAGCAAGAAAAGTGTACGGAGCCCAATTGGCATTGCGGGCAAGCGGAGTGCCACGCTCACGCACCGCGTGAAATCATGTCCCGGATCGTTCGGGCCAACTCCAGCTGGCTCTGGAAGCCAATCTGCAGTGAGATCCAGCCGGGAAGAACCGCAAGCCGAAAACGCTTTAGCACGAAATCTATTGCATTCAAGGTTCTGCGGTTGCTTCGAACTTATCCACGGTCAGCTCCGCTGGTGGTTTAACGTGAATAGGAATTCTTGGGACGTGCTGTAAGGCGTCGCGGTGTTTGTCGTCAGCAGGGTAGTTGAAAACAAACCACCAATCTTAAGTTTAAGAAAGTGATACCATGTCCAAGACCATTCAAAACCCAACCGCTCCAGCAGAGACTCCTCGCATGCGTGAGATCGCAGATGTAATCTGCTCAAGCGCCCCTGACCGTGAGAAGTGCGAGCTATTCGTCGAACGACTCCGGGCGGCTAGCAACAACATTATCCGGCGAGCAAGCTAGGCACTGTTTCGTTTATCTCAAAGAAGGATGCGAAGCCTCAGCTCGGAGATATTTGCAAGGACATCTTTGGGCTACTGTGAGGACAGCGAGGATCGAATTCTTGTGAATTGCGGTCCTCACGTTTGCACTTGAGAATACGTAGACGCAGCTGGCTCAGTCGGGCACGCGGTTCTTCACACGGGTTGCGGTCGGATACCGCAGTGATTGGCGCCTGCCGCAGTATTAGTCAAAGCTGGCAAACAACACCATACCGAGAATGAAAGCAATGAACACTAAGCTTGTTGACGCATTGCGTCTCGTTGTTGCCGATACCTATGCGGTGATCGGACAGACTCATCTTTGCCACTGGAATGTTCGTGGCCCGGCGTTCTTTTCTCTACATGGTGCGTTCGAGGTCCAATACACCGAACTGTTCACTGCTGTCGATGAGGTTGCAGAGCGGATTCGGGCGATCGGTGCTTTCGCCCCGGGCGGGCTCGCGAATCTGGCAAGCATGTCGGGCATCAAGGAAATCGCTGAAGACTCTACGGCCGAAGCTATGGTAAAGCATCTCGTTGAAGCCAACGAAAAACTGTTGGCCGACCTGCGGGCCGCCAGAGACATCGCTGCAGATTCCAACGATTCAGAAAGCGAAGATCTGATGATCGCAAGAGTACAAGTCCACGAAAAAACAATCTGGATGATGCGCAGTTTTCTAGGCAACTGACCATCGTTCACGCCAAACGCTGACAGGGCGACGTGACATTCGAATTTGGTGCACGCACCCTTAATTTGGTGCACGCGTTCCAATAGTGATCATATTTGCTAAATGTTTCGCGCTCATAAAGTGTATGATGCCGTGCCTATCGGGAGCTATCATCATGGGCGGAGGCGAAATTGCATCGATTTACGACAGAGGAGTTGCGTTGGGCAGTCGATGGCGCCATGACTGGCATTTGGAGCTGGGAAGCTGGTTCTGACAAGATCCGCTGGTCTTTGCGCATGGGCGAGATCTACGGCTTACAGCCGACTGAATATCCCGAAAACATCGAGGCATTTTCAGCGCTGTTGGCGCCGCCGACGGATGATCTGCGGACTCTAATTTTCACGTCGCTGGATCAAGAAACGGGCCGATTCGAGATTGAGCATCGAATCGCTCGTTGCGACGATTCCGTTGGCTGGGTTCGCCACTCTGGCCGCATGGAATTTGATGAGCATCACCAACCGAAAAAGCTGTTGGCCACGGCGGTTGATATTACTGCTCAAAAAGAAATCGAACTCTCGCAGCAAACTCGTGAAGAACAGTTCCGCCGCTTTTCCGAATTGACTTCGGACTATATCTACGAAACCGATATGACGGTCCTGCCGTTGGTTCCAAGCGTCGTTGCCGGATCCTACGAACGTATTGTGGGCTATACGGAGAGCGAGTTGGCAGACAAGGGCGGCTGGATGGGCATCATAAATCCCGACGACTTTGCGGCAGGTGAGGTGGCCTGGAAACAACTGAAAGCAGGTGCACCCACTGTTCACGAGTACAGAATACTCAATAAGAATGGCGAAACGCGTTGGCTCCGCGATCACAGTCACCCTATTTTGGAAGATGGAAAGCTGGTTCGGGTGATCGGCGGCGCGAAAGATATCACCCAAACCAGAACGTTGCAGGAAGAGCTGTTGCAGGCCCAAAGGCACAAAGCGGTCGCGCAATTGGCGGGCGCCGTCGCCCACGACTTTAACAACCTGTTGTGCGTTGTTCGGACGTCGGCCGAGTTGATGTCGATGGAGGGAGTTGATATAGAACGCGAGGGTCTGACAAAAGACATCTTGTTGGCATGCGACCGGGCGACCGAATTGACTCGTTCGCTGTTGACGTTCAATGGAAACGACCTTCCAGTAGCCGCGATTGTGTGCCTTTCTGAAATTGTTCGCAACACGCAGGGCTTGTTACAGCGGGCAGTTGGAGAACAAGTCGAGGTAAGTATTGAGTGTTCACCTGATGTCAACGACAAGGTTGAAATCGACCCAGGCCATCTTCAACTCGTATTGCTCAACCTGGCGACAAACGCTCGCAAAGCGATGCGCGATCGGGGTCAGTTGAGCATTTCTGTTGCGAAAGTAGATCTGCATAACACTGAGCTTCCAGAAATGCAGGTTGGGCAAGCCGTTCTGCTGGAGGTCGCGGACACAGGCTGCGGAATCTGTGAGGAGGATTTCGAACGGGTGTTCGAGCCGTTTTTCACCACATCAACCGGCGGAGAAGGTTTTGGAATTGGACTTGCCACTTGTCGACAGGTCATTGAGCAAGCTGGGGGAACGATGCGTGTAAAAAGCAGTGTAGGACAGGGAGCAACATTTTCGATCTATCTGCCAGCCGTTCATAAGGCCACCAGCAAGCGCCATTCGGTTCCCAGTCAGTTCACCGTCGGAGGAAAGGAACGGATTCTGATCGTGGAAGACAACTCGGCGGTGCGCCGGGTTTCGGTACGTGCTTTAGAATCGCATGGCTATGAAGTCAGCTCGGTCGACTGCATTGAGGCTGCGCACGCGGAAGTTGCTAATCAGGCGTTCGATCTCGTTGTGGTCGACAAGCAACTGCCAGATGGCGATGGTTGCGACTTGGTCAGCGAGCTGAAAGAAAACGCTCCTGGCTTGACAGCGCTCCTTGTTTCCGGACACGTCGATGACGAAGTACGTTCCAGGGTTCGCATTGGCGGATACAGCATCCTGCCGAAACCCTATAGCGTGACAGCGTTGGCTCGCAGCGTCCGAAACGCTCTCCAGTAGCGCAACTGACTATTGCAGGGATTTCCTCGGAAAAGTTGAAGATCGGTCCGCTGTATAGCAAGGCACGATGTATGGACCTTCAGGGATCACTGCTGCGGCTCCGTTGGGATGGCGGCGAAGGCTTGCGTCCACCGTGTCCTGAAGAGATTGGTTGACACGCACACCAGTCAACGCGTGGTCGGCTGCTTTGAGGCCGTCCGTCACGAGATGAATACTACCTACTTTCATCGGTTTGGTTTGCATCTGCGTCTGCCATTCGTCAATGGCCGCGTGCGGCTTCGGGAGGATGCTACTCAGGAACTGATCTGGCCCAAGCTCAATGAGTCTTCGCTGGGCTTCCACAAACTCGTCCGACCCCATTCCCTCCGAGCACGACGAAGTGATGATCAGATCGCCGCCCGGTTCCAATATGTCTTTTGCGCAGACCATACCTTTGATTGTTTGGTAGTAGGTCCTGTCGAGCGGAGCACCGGCGCCACACGTGACCACCGTTGAGAACCGACGTGTAACTGGCACTTCACAGTACTCTCGCACGTAATCCACCGCTGCTTGATGACTGGCGACAATCTCTCCAAAGTTGATAAAGGAGAGCGACCGCTCTTCGTCGATCACTGTGTTGATCGCCAGTGCGCCGCCGATCATCCTAACGATTTCGAGCTGCTCTTCGTGCAATGGATTGCCTGCCAAGTTGCAGCTGTCCGCCAACGGATCCGACATGAATCGCCCGTTGTGGAAGGTCGTAATTGTTTGGGCGTGCGCCAATCCGGGTGCGATCACCTTGCGCCCTCCGGAAAAGCCCGCCATGAAATGAGGCTCCACCAGCCCCGTTGCAATTCGCAAATCGGCCTCAGCAAAACGGCGATCAATGCGGACAGTGGTTCCTCGCTTGGATGTGCGGCCCAGTGAGACATGGTCTTCGTCGTTCCGAGCGTCGTGGTTCACTACGCGCACATTGTCGAGCACCCAGGGATCGCCAATCAGCTGCTCAAGCTCTGCACCCAAATTGGGGCGATGCAATCCAGTAGCAACTAGCACGGTGATGTTCTGTGCTTCGATGCCGTGACTCAGAAGCGTTTCGATCACGGGGCGCAAGAACACGTGATTGGGAACCGGTCGAGTAATGTCACAAATGGCAATGCACGCGGTGTTTGCTTTCGTCGCCAGCTCAGCGAGCGGAGCGGCGTCCATTGGATTAGCCAGCGCTTGCCTTAGTGTTTCCTCCGGATCTGCGATTCGCGGCATGGTCGGTTTTCGAATCACCGTGGTGTCAATCGAATCGGGCAAAGTGAGAGTCTGCTTCGTCTCGCCGTAGAGTAGTTCGATTCGCATGGCTGGAACAATTCAAAAGCAATTGCTGGTTAAGGAGGATGAATTGTAGTGGTTTCAGTTGCTGCCGTCCTTGCGCTGCAACTTTTGACGCAGCTGCGGCTATCGCAGTCCCCGAACGTCGTGAATTTTCGTTGATTCTGTTTCAGAGTCGGAGGTCAGGTTTGAAGCAGAAGCATGAGCTTTAGGGCGGAGCCCGGTAGAACCTCTGCCGGTGGCGCCAGCCATCGGTTTAAAAGTGACTAGCGTTTCAAACCCGTAGTGGCAGCAAGTAATCGCCAGAAGAGAATAACCGATAGAGGTTAAGCCTCTTACAGCAAGAGCGGAAATCGCCTCATTGACATGCAAATTTGATGGGAAAATGGTGTATGATGTGTTTGCAGAACGGAAGAGCATTTAACGTCTTCTTCTGTGGTTCCATGACTTGATGTGTACGGTCCTGATATGAGCTGGGCGGCATGAAGATGACGATGCATTCCGCTTGCAAATGGTTTGTCCTTTGCGGCTTGTTCCTCCTTCAGAGCGAGATCGCAAGGGGCGCGACTCCAGCGTCTACCGTGACGACGTTCGCGGAACGCCACTGCGTCGATTGTCATAGTGCGGACGAACAACAGGGAGACCTAGACCTCAATTCGATTCTGTCCAAGCCCATGGAAGATCATCTGGACGAATGGGAGGCGGTGGTGCGAAAGGTCCGCGCACGGCAGATGCCTCCAGCCGACGCAACTCGGCCGGATGAAGATGAATATAAAGACTTGCTTGGCGCGTTGACTTCGAACTTGGACGCGATCGCGAAGAACAAACCGACACCAGGGCGAGTCGACACGTTGCGAAGACTGAATCGCACCGAATACCAAAACGCAATCCGCGATTTGTTGGCGCTGGAGATTGATGCGGCCAAGCTACTTCCTGCGGATGAGTCCAGCCACGGATTTGACAACATCACGGTGGGTGAGCTCTCGCCTTTGCTGCTGAACCGCTACTTGTCTGCGGCGCAGAAAATCAGTCGGCTCGCGATCGGTTCGCCGGGTGTGCCCGCCGGCGACACGTTTCGTCCCGCAGCTGACCTGACGCAAGAAGAGCATGTGCCCGGTCTGCCGCTGGGAACTCGAGGCGGTCTGCTGATCCCGTACAACTTTCCTCGCGATGGGGAATATGAATTCCAGATTCATCTGACGCGCGATCGAAACGAAGAAGTCGAGGGGCTCCGCGGAACGCATAAGCTGGAGATACTCTTCGATCGAGAGCAGCAAGCATCGTTCATGGTCAAGCCACCCAAGAATCGTAAAGACCATACCGATGTCGATGCGCATCTGAGAACCCGCATCCAAGTTTCGGCGGGACCGAAGGAAGTGGGTGTCACATTCGTTAAGAAACCCCAGGGCGTGTTGGAGACAAAACGCCAACCCTACGTCTCGCGATATAATCACCACCGGCATCCGCGACAGTCCCCCGCGATTTTTCAGGTTTCGATAACCGGTCCGTTAGACCAGCAAGATCTTGCGATCACGGACACCGAGCCGGGAGACAGCCAGACGCCAAGCCGCAGCCGGATTTTTTCAATAACGCCACCTGAGGGTTCCGGTCCCGAATTGGCGGAACAGGCCGCGCGAAAGATTCTGAGCCCACTCGCTCGCCTCGCCTATCGCCGTTCGGTGAACGACGCTGATTTGCAACGGCCGATGGACTTTTTCCGCGATGCCCACGAAGAGGCCGGATTTGAAGCGGGCATCGAGAGCGCACTCAGTGCTATTCTTGTCAGCCCACAGTTCTTGTTTCGCAAGGAGTCCACACCTCAAGATCTTGAGCCAGGCGCGGCTTATCAGCTGAGCGATTTCGAATTGGCCACACGGCTTTCGTTCTTCCTTTGGAGCAGCATTCCGGACGATGAACTGCTCAGCTTTGCGGAGCGGGGTGAGTTAAGCGATCCGGAAGTGCTCAAACAGCAAACTAGGCGGATGCTGGCCGATCCGCGGTCTGGTTCGTTGGTGGATAACTTTGCTAACCAGTGGCTCTACCTGCGAAACCTGAATTCGATAACGCCAAACCATCGGCTGTTTCCCGACTTTGACGATAACCTTCGTCAGGCATTTCGCCGTGAGACGGAATTGTTTTTCGGCAGTATTCTGCGCGAAGACCGCAGTGTGATGGATCTGTTGAAGGCCGACTATACGTATCTCAACGAGCGACTCGCGAAGCATTATCAGATTCCCAACGTTTATGGCAGCCGCTTTCGCAGGGTGACGTTGAAACCAGAGCACAATCGTGGCGGCTTGCTTCGGCATGGGAGTATTCTCACCGTCACCTCGTACGCAACTCGCACTTCGCCCGTGATCCGTGGCAACTGGGTTTTGGAAAACATTGTGGGCACGCCTGCTCCTCCTCCGCCCGACGATGTACCAGCGCTGGAAGAAAACAGCGTGGATCAAAGTCTTCCGGTTCGCGAACGATTAAGCGAGCATCGCGCCAACGAGGCGTGTGCATCGTGTCACGACATGATGGACCCGGTCGGATTCGCTTTAGAAAACTTCGACGCCATCGGTCGCTGGCGGACCCATGAGGAAGGTCGCGAGCTGGACGTTAGCGGCGGGCTGCCGGACGGCCAGGAGTTCGTGGGAATTGACGGTCTGGAAAACGGACTACTGGAGCGGCCAGAGCTGTTTGTTTCGACATTCACAGAAAAACTGATGACATTTGCGCTCGGACGCGGCGTTGAGCCCTTTGACGGGCCCGCCGTGCGAAAAATCGTTGCCGATTCGTCTGCGGACGAGCATCGGATATCGTCGATAATCATTGGTATCGTTAACAGTGTTCCATTCAAGATGCGGACTGCTTTATGAGCCTGACTAGAAAATCCATACCACGTAGAACTCTGCTCCGAGGTGCCGGTGCGGCGCTAGCGCTGCCGCTGCTGGATGCGATGATCCCGGCTGCCACGGCTGCGGAGAAAACGCCCGCGAAACCCGTGCGTCGGCTGGGCTATGTCTTCATGCCAATGGGCTGCGACAACAGTCGCTGGATTCCGGCAGGTGGTGAGAAGCTCGAAAAACTTTCGCCGATCCTGAGTCCGCTCGAAGCAGTGAAGCAGGATATCTCGGTGATTTCCAACATGGAACTGGCACCGGCTTACCCCGGTTCACACGCGACTTCGAACTCCGCGTTCCTAAGCTGTGCCAAGGCTAAGGTCACCGAAAGTACGGACTACTTCCTGGGCACCACCGCCGATCAGATTGCCGCCCAGCACATCGGGCAGAAAACGCAATTGCCGTCGCTCGAATTGGCGATGGATTTGCTTAAGGTCGTGGGCCAGTGTGATAACGGCTACGCCTGCGTTTACCAAAACAACCTATCCTGGTCATCGCCGACAACGCCGCTGCCCTCCGAGGCACATCCGCGAATTGTGTTCGAGATGTTATTTGGTGAAGGCGGCACCCAGGCTCAGCGCCAAGCCTCGCTGCGTAAGCGTGCCAGTTTGCTGGACTGGGTAGGCGAAGAAATCGCGAGCTTGAAACGCGACCTCGGCCCGGCCGATCGTGAAAAGGTTTCGCAGTATCTTGATTCCGTTCGCGAAGTCGAACGCCGCATTCAAACGGCCGAGTCGCAAGCGAAAGACAATGAACTTCCCGACCTCGACCGTCCCTTGGGCGTACCGGCTGCGTTCGCGGATCACGCGCGACTGATGTTTGATCTGCAACTGCTCGCCATGCAGACCGACGCAACACGGGTCACTAGTTTTCAGCTTGCTCGCGAAACGAGCAATCGCACGTACCCGGAAATCGGCGTCCCTGATCCGCACCATCCCCTTTCGCATCATGGCAACGATCCTGACAAGATTGCGAAGATGGCGAAAATCAATCAGTTCCACGTCTCGCTGTTTGCGGAGTTCTTAGAGAAACTGAAGAGCACTAAAGAAGGCAACGGCTCGCTGCTGGATCACTCGCTTTTCCTTTACGGTTCGGGCATTGGCAATCCCAACCTTCATGATCACACCAAATTGCCGATTATCGTCGCCGGTGGCGCGGCGGGTAACATGCAGGGCGGACGTCACATCAAGTTTGACAAACCCACGCCGCTCGCGAACCTTCACCTCACGCTGCTCAACAAGGTTGGTGTTCCGCTAGAAAAATTTGGCGACAGCACCGGAACGGTTGAAGAGCTAACAGAACCGCTTTCGATCTGATGAAGATTTCAATCGCTGCACTTATTTGCGTTACCGGACTGTTCTTTTCTACGATCGCCTGCGCGGAGTCTCCGTTGGCGGACGCCGTCGAAATGCAGGATGAGACGGCGCTCCGGGAGTTGCTCGCGAAACAAAGCGATGTGAATGCGTCCCAAGTCGATGGTATGACCGCTCTGCATTGGGCAGCGCATCACGACGATCTTGAAGCCGCCCGGCAGTTGCTTAAAGCAGGAGCCAAAGCCAGCGCAAAGAACCGCTACGACATCACGCCGCTCTATTCCGCTTGCAAAAACGGAAACGGCGCAATGGTCGAACTACTACTTGAAGCGGGCGCGGACGCGAGTGCTACCTTTGACGACGGTGAAACCGCCCTCATGATCGCCGCACGAACGGGCAAGCCACACCCGGTTCAAGTGTTGCTCGACAAGGGAGCGAAGGTAAGCGCGGTGGGCCCTCGAAAGCAAACCGCACTCATGTGGGCAGCTGCCGAAGGTAACCTCGAAGTCGTCAAGTTGCTGATGGACGCTGGAGCGGACATTCACAACACGTTGGAATCAGGTTTCAATCCACTTCTGTTTGCAGTTCGCAATGGTAAGCAAGAGGTGGTGCACACGCTCTTAAAGGCAGGGATCGACATCAACGAACCGGCCGAACCCGAGTCCGGTCGTTTACCGAAGCGTTCAACGCCGCTTACCCTGGCGATCGAAAACGGACATTTCGCGCTGGCCGCCTCTCTACTCGAAGCCGGCGCAAACCCAAATGACATGGGAACTGGTTTCAGCCCGCTGCACATGCTTTCGTGGGTTCGCAAACCCAACGGCGGCGACGGGGCGAACGATTTGCCGCCCCCGGATGGAACGGGAACGATGAGCAGTCAGCAGATGGCGCAAACTCTGGTCAAGCATGGCGCCGATGTGAACGCGCGTCTGAAACGTGGAAAATCTCATTGGCCCGGTGCGACTCCGTTTTACCTTGCCTGTTGGACGGCGGATGTTCCACTCATGCGAACGTTGGTGGAGCTGGGCGCCGATCCGCTGATCCCTGCCAAAGATGGCAGCACCGCGCTGATGGCAGCCACGGGCATTGGCCGAAAAATGGAAGACCTTTCTGCGGGGACCGAAGCCGAGATTCTGGCAGCCACGGAATACTTGCTGGAGCTTGGTGTCGACATCGACGCGGTCAACAAGACCGGCGAAACGGCGATGCACGGAGCCGCCTACAAGAACCTGCCCAAGGTCGTGGAGTTTCTCGATCAAAATTCTGCTGATGCCAAGGTTTGGCACCAGCGAAACAAACGTGGATCGACGCCGTATCTGATTGCCGCTGGCTACCGACCTGGTAACTTCAAGCCGTCGCTTGAAACCATGTCCGCGATCAAAGAAGCGTTGGCTCGCCATGGAATCGAACCCACCGAAGCGCCGCCGCAGCGGATCGATCCTTACGCCAAAAAAGAGAGCAAAGGCGACTCAAAGCAGCCTATCAAGCTTTTCAACGGCTGGAACTTGGAGGGGTGGAGCATTCAAAACGGTGGCCGCTTCGCAGTCGACGACGGAATATTGAAGCTTGACGGAGGCACTGGCTGGCTACGGTCCGACGATACGTTTGATGATTTTAAACTCGTCATCGAGTTCCGTTTCTTGGAAGCCAAGGCCAACAGCGGTATCTTCGTGCGGACTGGCCCAACCAGCAAGAAGGACGACAACGGTTGGCCCGACAACGGTTACCAAGTGCAGTGCATGGATACGCTCACCGGCAAACCATTAGCAACCATGATCCCCTATGGAGCTCCCGCATTCGATCACAAGTCGGATCTCACAGCACTCAAGAAAGCCTACAAACCTGCCGGCGAATGGCAAACCTACGAAATCAGCGCCAAAGGTGAGACACTTGAAGTCAAACTCAACGGCGTCCTCATCACGACCGCGTCCAACATCAAGAATCGTGACGGCCACATCGGCATCCAAGGCGAACACGGCCTCCTTGAGTTCCGGATGATAGAGCTGCATCCGTAGTCGAAATGCATCGTAAGAATGCGACGTGCTTCGTTTGGCGAAAGCCTTGAGGAGTAAGGCTGATGATGCGGTTCATTCTTGACGTGACCGGCTGGCTTTTTTCAACGTTGAGCGTAGCGTAACTACACTATGATGAGTTGCTTGGCAACGTAGAAGCAGCACTGGGAACGACACCTTCATCGGTGGGCAGCGTTTCGAAGTGGCCGGCTATAGCAGCTTCGCTTGGCAACAAGGAAGCCGAGGGTGTTTGGTATTTGGAAAGAGATTCAGGTCTCGCGACACCATATCCTTGTACAAAATCGATACCAAGTTCAAGTAATTCATCCCGGATTTCTTGGTTCTCCACGAATTCCGCGATGGATTGGATCTTCATCACTCTGGCTATATCGGAAATTGCCCTAACCATGGCAAGGCTTGTCGGATCGCTCAAAATGTCTTTCACGAATGCTCCGTCTATTTTGACATAGTCGATGGGAAGATTCTTGAGATACGTAAACGAGCTCATCCCGCTACCAAAGTCATCTAGTGCGAATGTGCAACCAAAGGAAATGACTTCGTGCATGAATTCAGCAGCCACTGCCAAGTTGGAAACTGCCGCCGTTTCTGTTACCTCAAACGACAAATAGCCGCAGAGTTGTGGATTAGATTTTAAGCAGTTGACGACGAACTCTCTAAAGACTGGATCGCAAAGGGAGTGGCCCGATAGGTTCACGGCACAGATCGGGGTTACATCATGAGTTGCCATCCAGTCAACGGTTTGAGTCAGCACATACCTGTCGATATGAGGCATCAAGCCATATCTCTCCGCGGCTGGCAAGAAAGCGCCCGGCGGGATAACTTCGTTATTCTCATCGAGCATGCGAACAAGGATCTCCAAGCGCTGGCCTTGCTTCAGTCTGCTGTCGGTGGGTTCAATCGGCTGCCCGTAGAGTAATAGTCTTTTGCCTTCGATAGCATCCAAAATGCGTGGAATCCAACCACCTTCGTCGCGTCGCTTTCGTAGCTCCTGATCCTCTTCGATATAGCAAATGACTCTGTTTCGCCCTTGTTGCTTTGCCTGATAGCAAGCTTCGTCCGCCGCTGTTAGCAAGCGTTCAAAATTATCGTGTTGCCGGTTGATCGGTACGACACCGATGCTCGTTTCGATCGCAAATGTTTTTTCCTCCCATGAAAATCGAAAGGACTGTGCGGCACTGCGAATTCTTTCCGCTACGATAAGCCCATTCTGAAGTGGTGTATCAGTTAGCAAGATACAGAATTCATCTCCACCCATACGTGCCAGCAAATCGTCTTCCCTAAGGTGTTGCTTGAAAATGCACGTAAGCTGAACCAAAAGAGCGTCACCTGCGGCATGCCCACACGTATCATTTACTAATTTGAACTGATCGAGATCGATATAGAGAAGGGTTGACTCAAGCTGATCGAATTCGCGGTTTTCAAGATGATTGACAAGATGTTTTTCAATCGCATATCTATTGATCAACCCAGTCAAGCTATCGTGGTTTGCCTGGTAGTCGAGCTCGATGGATAGGCTCCGAGATTTGGCTATTGAGTTATCGAGTTCGTTGATCGCTTGTGCCAACACTGACAGTTCTCGTGAGCTGTTTATACTCAACGGCTCCGAGCTTTTTCCCTGGGATAGACTCTCCAACCGCAGACGCATTTTGTTAAGAGGCGCTACGACTAGGG
Organism: uncultured Pirellulaceae bacterium; assembly: GCA_964397295.1. Classification (GTDB taxonomy): domain Bacteria; phylum Planctomycetota; class Planctomycetia; order Pirellulales; family Pirellulaceae; genus CAYNJG01. The sequence continues at coordinate 174 of CAYNJG010000139.1, read as the reverse complement.
CGCGTAGTAGAAGGAGGCACAAGCCTGTAAACACTAGGAGTGAAAGTAATAGGCGATTGCGTTCTCGTCTCAGGTTGGCAGCGATTTTTCCCAGCAGCCTGGTTGGATCCCAGGACGCGACTATCCTGCCAAAGTTCTCGCCTTCGAAATCGATATCTACTTCGTAGGTATAGG
>CAYNJG010000138.1:0-19359 GCA_964397295.1 uncultured Pirellulaceae bacterium | reverse complement strand
TCCGCGGCATCCACGGACAACTCCTTGAATTGCAATTCATCGACGGCCTTTAAGGATGTTTCTCTTCCATTCAGCAAGGCAGCCTGAACGAGAATTTGATCCGAACCGCCCTTGAGTGAATACTTTCCAACCAACGGAGCCGCGATGCCGGAAACCATTTCTTGCTCGTTGCTTGTTGCTTCCGCCTTCGTTCCCTCTGGTCCCGTAACGGAATACGAAGTACTAGGCGAACCAACCCTAAGCGGCGGTAAAACACCTGTCTTGATACCACGGACCTCGGACAACGCAGCCTCTTGCAAAGCAATCCCCACAGCGTTGGCAACCATGATCGGAAACCCCACACGGTATGGCATCGTCGATCGATCGGGATTGAACAGAAGCTGGTACCTTAGGTCTCCTTCGGTGCGTTTTTTCAAAATCAGCGGCGCGTTGCGACTGAACGCAAGAATCTCATACCCCAACGCTTCGTAATCCGCATCGCTGATATTGGGGAAAGAAGAAGGTTCGTCACTGAAAATCACAGCATTCAACTCAACATGCTGAAGCAAGTTCGCGTTCCGCTGCCAATCGACAACTTCAGCTCCGCCAGTATTAATCGTGACTGTCTTTTCCAAATCCTTCGGCACGAAACCGGCAAGCAACTGAACATTTGCATCGATACCTTCCTTCGGCGGCGAATCAGAGATCAACAGATCGAACTGGCTACGACCAACAGCACCGTCTTCCGTCGCAGGGTAGATTTCGATTTGCTTTAAGACACCGAGTGCTTTGCGAAAGGAGGAAAGTTTCGGGTCACAGTAAACTGCCAACGAGCGCCCCTGCGGCAATTGCAATCCCGCGGTATTATCACTGGCCAACGAATCTTCGCCATCGGGTTTCAAACGCACCGTCACGTTCGATTTGCCGACACCGGGCAGGCGAAACACCAAACGTTGTGCCGCACCGGACTCGAGTTTTACATAGTCTTCGGCAACGGGCTTGTCATCTTGCAAAACTTCTACGTTCGCTGCCGTTACATGCTCCGACGCTTGCACTCGGACAAACACGTTCCATTCGTCCGCATTTGCTCGCCGAGCATTCATGGCCGTGATGCCAATGTTTGCGCCGGCGGCTGGCACACGCTGATAATTGACTTCGTACGGCAACTCGAAATCGAATGCCTCGGGAAGATTTCCATCCGAGTAAACAATGATTTTGTCGAAGCGATTAGTTCTCGACAACGCCTGAGTCAATCGCAATGCATCTTCCAGCTCGCTAGACACGTCCGCCACCTGTGCAGAAGCAAGAGCATCACGAAGAACGCGTTTGTTGTCAGTAAAACTGGTAAGTAACCGTGCATTGGCACCGACCGAGATGAAACTCAGTTGCTGATCCGGAAGCAAGTCGTCAATAAGCTTGCCGATACGCTGCTTCGCAACATCAAGCCGACTCGCCCCTGATTCGTCGACAGCCGCCATACTCGCTGAACAATCTAACAACACTGGAATGTACTGGGCTCGCTCGCCACCGCTTCTGAAGAATGGTTGCATCGCCGCTAAGATCAACGCCATCAGTAAGAGTAGTTGCAGAAGCAGCAGCAAGTTGCGTTTGAATTTCTGAAACGGTGAATTCACGCGTTGATCGTTGATCACTTGTTGCCAAAGCGCCAGCGACGAAATCTCCATCCGCGGACGTTTGAGTTTTAAAAAGTACAGGATCAACAACGGGATCAGCAGCAGCAGCAACCAAGCGTTGCTTAACGCATAGAACCCTGTCCAACCTCCCGTCAACCAATTCATCGCACCCATCCCTGTCGACGAAGGAGATCAAACAGAACCCAAGACAATGGGTCGGCCGAATTGATGGAAACGAATCTGCCACGTCGCTTGCGACATAGTGACGAAAGGTGAGCTTCGAGTCCCAACCTTTGGTCGTGATAGATGTTCAGTAACTCCGAAGCCGACGTAATGTCCAACGTACCACCAGACTCCGCGTCCACAAATCGCACGTCGCCGGTAACATCGGGATCGATTTCCGATGGACCAAGAATTTGCATGCCGAAGATCTCGAGCCCCGCACTAAACAGCATGTTTAGCGGTTTTGCTAATTCGCCGAGGGTCAGAAAATCCGACAGCACGATCGCAATGCCCCGCCCACGATGCAATCGCAACATCGTCGTGACCGCTTCATCGACCGGAAAGTCACCGCCGCCTTGAATCCCTTCCAAGAAACTGAAAACACGTTTCATACTTCCTCGACCGGTGCACGGTGGCTGTATCACCGGGCGGGTACCTTGCTGATGACAGGCAAAGATGCTGACCTTTTCCATATTCAGCAAGCCCATCGTTGCAAACGAAGCAGCCAACTGCCGGGCGCGAAGCAATTTATCATCGAACAACATCGACGACGAAGCATCGACCAGAATCACGATGTGCATTTCTTCTTCGAACTTAAACAGTTTCAAATAAGGTTTCTGCAATCGCGAAAAGATGTTCCAGTCAACGTAGCGCACGTCATCACCGGGCGCGTAATTTCGATAGTCCGAAAACTCAGTACTCGACCCGCCCTTTCCGGTTTGATGTTCGCCCTGACTGCGGTTCGTAAAGCGTCGATTGGGATTCAATCGCATTCGCTCAACGCGCGCAAGCTCTTCGTTCGTAAGCAGACTGGTAAAGTTCGGTTTTTTGGCAATGATTTCCAACTTCCTACGCCTCCTCGGGAAGTTGGCTCAATGTTTCCTTGATGAGCTCTGGAATATCCAAGTTTTCCGCCTGTCCGTCGTAGTTCAACAGCATTCGATGTTGCAAGACCTCTGGCGCGTGGTGACGAATATCTTCATAAGCAACGTGCGCCCGACCCTCCGCCAACGCTCGAACACGACCAGCGCGGATCAGCGCCTGAGCCGCACGTGGACTCGCCCCCCACCGAACGTATTGGCGAACTTTATCGACCGAGAAATCCGTGTCGGGATGCGTGGCCAGCACGAGTCGCACGGCATAGTCTCTTAGCGGATCCGCTACCACAACCTTGTCGAGGGTTGCACGCATTTGCAGAATGCCTTCGGAATCAATCAGTTTTTTTGGCGTTGTCGGCATGCGAAGAATCGTCCGATTGACGACCTCATTCAAATCGTCGCGACCCAAAAACGGAACAGAAACTTTGAACAGAAATCGGTCTAATTGTGCTTCCGGTAGTGGGTAGGTTCCCTCTTGCTCAATCGGATTTTGCGTTGCGAGAACGAAATACGGTTGCTTGAGCGTATAGGTCTCGCCGCCCGCAGTAACCGTTCCTTCCTGCATCGTTTCAAGCAAGGCAGATTGTGTTTTCGGTGACGCGCGGTTGATTTCGTCCGCCAGCAACAGCTGCGTGAAAATCGGTCCCTGGCGAAACTCGAAACTGTAGCGTCCCGAGTCGTCTGTATTCATGATATTCGTGCCGATGATGTCGGCCGGCATCAAGTCGGGCGTGAATTGAACCCGGCGAAAGTCAAGATCGAGCACCTTGGCCAGAGATTTTACAAGCTCCGTTTTCCCAAGCCCCGGCACTCCCTCGAGCAACAGATTGCCACCGCAGAAGAGCGCCGTAAGTGCTGCATCGACAACACGACGCTGCCCAACCATCACCTTGCCGACCTCATCCCGCACCTTGCCGAACGTGTCTTGAAACTGGTGTGCTTCGTCACGAAGCTCCGAAGAAATCTCGGCAGTATTTTGCTGGTTCATAGATGCCCCAAAGTCTTTTTTAGTATTGGCTGTCGTAGTTTTTCTAAGTCGACGCGTAAACGCCGGGTTTGTCTATTCTTCGTCGTCTCGTTTTTGCTTCATGCGTAGCAGCCTCTCCGTCGTCGACAGATTTTCGTCGCTCTTCGGCGCGGCGTCCGAATCCTTCGACGCATACGGCACGTCGGACGCATCCGGCTTCCGTGTCGGCGTCGTTGGAGCCGCCGGTCGAGCGTAATTTCGTGCAGGCTTCGGCTTTTTCTGTGCTTTAGCTTTCGCGTCCTTATCGCCTTTCAACGTCGAGCTAACATCGCGTTTGCGATCCAGCAACGTACCCATCGTGGCTGTTTGCTGGACCTTCTTACCGAATCCGAGAAGATTCTTGATTGCCCATGGATCGATTTGGACTCGGCGAAGTCCCACGTCCAACGGAAGCAAACACGCGAGACCAATCAGAAACCAATCGAAGATCTGTCTCGAACTCGTTTTAGGTTTTCGATCGCCAAAAATCTCATCGGAAGCGACGTTTGGATCGAGCTGCTTGCCATCGGTTCGCGAAGTGATCGAATCAAGCGTAATTGGGTCCGATCGAAATCGCAGGTACTCGGGCGAGTAGGGTAAGATAAGCCCTCCAGTCGCACGGTCTGTTCGATCACCAGACGTGCCGATCGCCATCACTTGATAGCGTCCTTTGCCCCAGAGCGGCACCGTCGCTTGGTACCGCCTCGGGCCTAGTTGTTTAAGCGTCACTTGCTCAGAACGATCTCGGGGTCCCGTCACGCGCGCCTTGATTTCGAGAAACGACTCTTCTGGATGAAAGTCTTCGACAACGATCACTCCTTCGTTACCTTGTACGTAGTTCCACATTCGCAAGTGACCTTGCTTCTTGACTCGCGAAACCTGCGTGACCAACTGCGTCATCAACGCCTGTTTTTGCTCCCAAGTCATCCAGTTCTTTCCCCAGTTACTGGAGAAATCGGAAGTGAATGCGGCGGTCGTACCTAGCCCGTATCGCCAGTGAGCCAGAACGGGATCCGTTTCGTCCTGGCCGTCCTTGTCCTTCATCGTGACCTGCAGCGCCATGCTCGCTCGCGCTTTCGCGGACGTCAAAACGTAACCTTCCAAGTCCGGAATGCCGTTGATGCCTTTCAGAACAGGCGATGGATAGCCAACTTCTGGCGAGATCTTTTTGTTTTGAATCAGACTACGACGCAACGTCTTTGCTTCTTTAATAAAGATCGACGGAAGCCTATTCGGATCCGACGGATAGTAGTATCGCCCACCTGTTACACCAGCGATCGAACGCATTTTCGAAATCTCTTGTCCGCCGTGCGGAAAGACCGCAACCATCGAGATGCTGATCTTGTTGGCAATGAATTTATCGACCATAGCCGGAGGTGGCGGAGATGGATCACCATCCGAAATGATAATCATGTGCTTGGTCGCCGCATCGTTGGCAATCAAGCCATCCAATCCCAACTGCATTGTCGTCGAGAAACTCGGCATGTCACCGATATTGGCCGCATTGATCTTGGGCACCATCTTTTCATAGTCGCCCGCCGGCATCAGTTCAAAGAGCCACTGCTCGCCACCGCCACCGTAGATCAAAACTCCCACTTCGTCTTCGTCGCTGAGTACTTTGATAGCTTGCTTTGTGATTCGTTTGCCCCACGTGTTGCCCTCCGCAAATTCACAGGTGTGCAAGATGATCGCCAACGCGCCTTTGGGAAGTATCTTCTTTTGCGAGACATCCATGGAAACGGGCAACGCATCTTCGATCACCGTACGGTGGTATCCGCCCGGCCCGAAACTGTTGTCGCCACCCACCATCAGGAAACCGATCCCCAAATCGAAGACGGCGTCGTGCACAGCTTTCATTTGGCTCAAGTCGATCGCGTCCGCCGGCACGTTCGCAAAGATGATGCAGTCATAGGGCATCAACGACAGAGCATCGCGTGGCAAATCAAAGCCGTCCATTACTTCAACAACACGCTTACCCTCTTTCAACGTATCACGCAGATCCGTCCAATCACGATCTTCGCCGTCAGGATCACGAACAAGAAGAATCTTGCCCTCACCTTCGATGTAGATGTAGTTGAGAACCGTGTTGTTATTCTTGAGGTGGTCGATCGAGCGTTCGACTTGGATCGACGCGGAATACTCGTAGTAGCCAGGCTGCCGAAGTTGCAAGGGAACGACGAACCGATTCTTACCCTTTTGGAAATCAACGGTTTCGGAAAAGATCTCTTGACCATTTTCCGTCAGGATGAGCGTGCCGGATCCTGCCTGCAAAGAAGACAGCACAATGGACGCTTCGTAGGCTTCGCCGAGTTTCACGAACTGAGGTAACTCCAATCGCTCAAGCCAAACTTCGCGATCGTACTGATACTGAATTGGTAGTACATCAACGTCGATTCCACGCGATTTGATCTCGTCCAAGACCGGTGCAAGAGCACCTTCGGTTTGAATACCATCGCTAATCAACACGATCCGGCCAGGGTTTTCGTCCGACAACATCGCAGCGGAAAGCGAAAGCGATTCCGAAAGGTTCGTCGCGTCGCGGTCGATGCGTGAATTGATGGCCTCAAACGGAAAATTGATTCGCGGGGGTAGTTCGACAGCGGCATTGCGTCCAAAGACCACCAAACCGGCTTCGTCTTTTTCCGGCTTTCCTGTGACCGCGTTTGAGACAAATTCCAGAGCAGCATCGGTCGAACCTTCGCCAATCGAATCGGAAATATCCATCGCGAACATTACCGATAACATGTCGCTTGTTCGCACGGATCGCGGCTCTGACATCAGCATCGCGAACAATCCGACTAACGTCAGTCGCACCAGCAGCGAAAGCATTCCGCGAAACTTTGGCAGGCCACTGTGTCCAGCCGCCGACATCCACCAAACCCATGGTGCGAATAACATCAGCAGAAAGCCAAACCGATTCGCGAACATCATGCGGCCGGACATTTCCAGAAAGATGCAAATCGCCGCATAGAGAACCAGGAACACAAGCAGCGGAATTGCCGAACGCCACGTAACTTCGCGCCGCGGTGGAGGAAACAAATGGCTGAGAAATCGTTTCACTGCATTCATCGCTCAATCTCCACAAGTCGACGGTTTCCTGTGTCGGCGACCACGATGTCTCCGTCCTTGTTCATGGCAAGTCCCCAGGGTGTGGAAAGTTGTCCCTTCGCCGAGCCAATCGAGCCCCATCGACTCAACACTTCGCCAGTCTGATTCAGCTCCGTCACACGACCGGCACCGTATTCGACAACGAACAATTGCCCTCGACGACCCGTGACGATGTCATACGGATAGTGCAGCGGCGGCATCACATCGTTGTTCGACAACACGCCCTGAAAGTCACCCGTATCGTTGAAGATTTGGATTCGATTGTTGATTGCGTCGGCTACAAAGATTCTGTGGTCGACCCAAATAATTCCGCTGGGTCTTTGAAACTGACCGGGGTCGGTGCCGAACGAACCAAACTCTAGCAACAATGTCCCATCGGCCGCGAATTTCTGAACGCGATCGTTGTCGCCGTATTCGCAGATGTAATAGTTTTCATCGGGGTCCTGCGTAATCGCAACAGGGTAGATGAACTGCCCCGGCCCACGACCGTGTTCGCCATGCATACTGACAACATCGCCTTCGTGATTGAAGAAAACGACGCGATGATAGTGCGTATCGGTCACTGCAATGCGACCGTCCTTCAAGACACAAATACCTTCCGGTTTGCCAACGTCGTAGTCGGGCATTTCCCACTGTCGCTGAAGCTCGCCCTGTTCCGAATACACCAACACGCGTCCAGCGTTGTCTAGCACGAAGACTTCGTTGTTTTCACCGAAGCGAACACTACGAGGAGCTGGAATCACCTTGCCCGCAGGCGGCATCGACCAATGATTTACTTGTGTCGTGGCTAATACTGGATCGTCGGTCGATCGCGTGCAGCCTGTGAAAAACACCATACAAGCAAGTAGCATCGCAAACGGTAGTACTCGCAAAACTATTCGGTCGCCCGATTTGAAACGTCGACCGTTTGCTCGATGAAAAATCGTGCGACGCGATTGCGAACGGTTGTCGGTAATCTCTAACTCTCCATTCGCTGTTCCGTACCGTGCGTTGGCAACCTGCAGAGGACTCTCTTCGCGCGGTTCTACTTTCAAATGTTCGGGACGGTAGCACTGCACGTTGTCACGCGCGCCTTCCAACCACTGTGACGCTTCGTCCGGCTGGCCGAACCAGTTCGCAGGACCTAGCAATTCGGCAAGTTCCATTGATGTGGGCGTATCGTACAAAACATTTTTGTCGCCTGCGTACTTCACGACGCCGTCGGACAAACAGACCACATTGTCAGCCTCTCGCAGGACCGTATCGACTGAATGCGTTGCAAAAACTAACGAAGTGCCCAAGCATTCATTACGAATCACGCGCCAGTACTTTTCCGCTCGGACGGGATCCACGTTTGCCAGTGGTTCGTCCATCACCAAAACGTCAGCACCGCTCGCCAACGCTCTGGCAACCGACAATCGACCTCGCTCGCCGGCGGACAGCGTATCGGGATAAGCGTTGGATTTATCGTCTAGGTCAAAAGCACGCAGCAGTTCATCACATTTGGACTCGTCGTCGCTCACAACCGCCAGGTGTTCAGCAACATTCAAATGCGACCATAGCCCTGCGTTTTGAGGCACCCAAAAAACCGGCAAGCCGTCCTTATTTTCAATCCGAGACCGAACCGTGCCGTCTGTTGGTTTTTCAAAGTTCACCAACAGATTCAACAGCGAAGATTTCCCAGCGCCCGATGCGCCGATTACTGCCGTAACGCCGGGCTCGATCGAAAGCGATACATCGGCCAAGCGCGCACGATCGCGACCTTGGACATTCACTGCATTCAATTGCCAGAGCGAATCGGTCATGGCACCAACACTTTCTGCAACGGTTTGCGAAACAGAACAGTCACGCCAAACGCGAGTGCCGGGAGTCCAAACGTCGCCACGACCATCGCCGAAAGCACCGCACTTTGGCCATAGTGCATCAAGTTATATAGACGTACGGGAGCCGTAACGATTCCCGGCGGTGCCAATATCGCGGCGGTCGTAAGATCCGTGTAGACCCAGAAAAACAGCAGTACGAACGCGACAAAATGCAACGCCCACGAAGTTCGCCACTGCAACTCACGAGCCTGCGCACGCTGCGTCTTGCGACCGGACTTGGCCAATAATTGCGTCAGGTGCCCTGCCTCTTTGGATTTCACTACCATCAGCAACAGCATGACTAGTAGAGCGCGAGGCACCAAGAACAGAACGGAACCCAATACCCATGGCAAAGGCGTTCCGTATAGGTTTTGCAATGGCGATAGTTGAAAGACGAACAAAACCGAGAGCCCCAGCACCAGCGATCCGAATAGCCCTGGCAGTCCCACCAAGCACACGATCGATCGCAGTCCCGTACTATGGCGTTTCTCGATTCGAATTACAAACAATCCCGCGAGCGCTAATGCCAACGCGGTCGCGAGGAAAGCAAACAAACAGCCCGCCACGATGTCGTTGCCAATCGTGTAATTATTAGATAGCTGCGGAAGCCCTGACACGGCTGCCTGCAGGATGAAGCTCCAAGGTACGCAACAAAACAACACCAAGCTAACAAGCAAGTAGGACCAAGCAGCTTTGTGACCGAGCGTCGTCATCTGACGATGGGCTTCTTGCGGTCGCGCAACCAAACCGGCGTTCTTCCATACAATCCATCCCGTAGCAGCAACGATCAGCAATTCGCATAAAACAGGCAGCAAAGCATAACGCAGCGACTCGGTAAGAATCAGGCCTCCAGCCTGAGCATCAAATAGCCAAACCGTCCATGACGAGACGCCCATCAGACTCGCAAGTTCGAACTCTTGAAACGCGAGCACGAACATCAATCCCGCAGCCGCAACAAACTGGGAGCCTGGCCCCCGTAGCGCGGTAGAAAATCGCGATTCGCTTTCCGCAAGCGTCAAACAGTGCATCGCATCTTTCGAAATCGGCGCGGGCGGCGCGAAGTAACACATCACTGTGCCCACGGGAACGATCATAAAGAGAAGCAATACTGCGTAGAGCAACTCATTCCAAACCGGATACGGCACCAACGACAACGAAAAATTGGCATAACCAAAACCGGTCAACATGCGTGGAGCAACAACCGGCACCAACAACAGCAACCATGCCAACGAGCGAAAGCGTTGGTTCGTCTGAAAAAACGTTTTCATCCAAAGGCAAAGAGGAATCGCAATCGCGACCAAGATCGCACTACGCAAACTAGTAATACCAAGTGCGACCCACAGGCTCATTGCAAATACTCCGACTTGAGCCAGTGCAAGCAAGCCTTCCGCGACGCAGCAATTTCTCGCAGGTCACACGAACTTTCCGCCCACTCACGCAATTGTTTTACTTCTTCGGACAATTGTGTTTCGTCACAGTCGCCAAGCGGAATCTGCCGCGACTTCGATTGGGAAAGGGCTAACTCTGTTTCCGCGGACAGCAGAAACTCAACGAGCTTCTTTGCTTCCGCGGTACGAGTGCTTCCTTTGATAATCGCAACCGTGTTGGGAATGCAGATCGTCTCGCCGCCGTCCAATCGAACAGGCGCAATTGCTACGGGCTGTTTTTGATCGACCGCAACATAGTAGTCATCTGTGTCCGTCCAACCAAAATCGCGAGTGCCTGCCGCGACCAGGTTCTTGACCATCGAATTGCCTTGCACTTCTAAGACACCCTGCTCGAGCAAGTCGCGGTACGAACTCTTAAACCGTTCCGCTCCGTTTTGGTGCCAGAGCGCTGTGATGTGCGTTCGTGTCGTACCGTACAGCGGCTTCGCAATCGCCATCCGGTTGAGCGATTTGCTACTCAGTTCTGTCAGGTCACGATCCTTGGCGGGAATTCGATCCGTGTTGAAGATGCCAACTCGTAAACGTCCGCCGAAGCCCGTCCAGTGGCCATCCGGATCCCGGTATCGATCGGGAATACGCTGGTGACCGGGACCTTTATAAGGTTCAAGAACACCGGCTTCTTGCAGATCGAGCGTGCCTAACAATTCGTTATTCCAGAACACATCGCATCGCGGGTTCTCTTTTTCTTGCAGCAGCAGATTTACCAACCCTAGCGACTTCGTGCCTTCAGTATCGAAACGCACGGCGACTTCGATTCCCGTCTGTGATTCAAACTTTTCCAACAACTGTGCGGAATAAATTGAGTCATGCGCACAGTAAACCACCAGCGCATTGCCGGGCGAAGCGATCGTGAAAGCACAACATGCTGCAACGAGAACAACGATGCTGGCAGCAGCAAGTAGCCTAGGGTTGGGCATCGGCAGTTGATCTATCGTCGTCAATGGAATCGAAGTAACCACGGATACCGTCGTGGTAGCCCGGCGGAACCTGCTCTTGAGAAATCGCTTCGCTGACTCCTTGCTTCACTTCCGTGATCAACTGCGTGTATTCCTTCTTCGCCTCACCGGCTTCGCTCATCCCCTTACCCTTCATGGACATCAAAATCTTTCCAGCTCGGGTCGCCACTTTTTCTTGTTCCTTTTTAAAGTCTGTTGCCACCTGATCGTCTTCGGGAACTTCACCGCCCTCACCGATACCTCGGCCGCCGGTTCCGTCGCCATCGCCGTCACCACCTTCACCTTGGCCATCGCCCATCATTTCTGCGTACAACTCCGCGTAGTCTTGGAGCGTTTGGAATTCGCCAGTACCTTCGCCATCGAGCTGTCCCGCTTCGTTGAGCTCTTTGGCTCTTTGAATGGCCTCGAGCGCTTCTTCCATCTTCTTCATGTCTTTGGCAGCTTGCGCCAACTCTTTGAGCTCCATTTCCGTGAGGTCCATCGACTCGGCCAGTGCTTTCATGGCTTCTTTGGCAGCTTCGGGACTGTCGCTGTTTTCGACCTGTTCCATTTGCCGCATCGCGCGGCGAATGGCTGCGGCGAGTTCCGGCGAACCCGCGTTCTCTTGAGCGTATTCCTGGAGGTCGCGAAGTTGCTCCTTCAAATCCTTTGCCATTTCGGCGCGTTTGACAGGATCCTTTTCATCGACCAATGCTTCGAACTGCTCCTTCATCGCCTGCAATTCGTTTTTAAGTTCTTCGTTCGAACCATTCAGCAATTCGTCGGTCCACTTCTTGAACTTCTCTTGTCGTTTGCCACCGAAGTCTTGGTAAGGACTGTTTTGACTAAGCAAAGTCCGCAACTTGTCGGCACCTAGCTTTCGCCACTTTTCGCCAATCTCTTTTTGCCGCTCGTTGAGTTCCTTGCGATTACTTTTCGGTTGTTCCTTTTTCATCTCGCTGAACGACTTCGTTAGCTTGTTGATTGCTTTGTCGACTTCGTCGGATGCTTCTTTGTCTTCCGTTTTCTTTTTGAGTTCAGCCTTTCGCAGCTCGGTCGCTTTTTTATCTTTCTCGAGCTGAACAAGCTTTTGCCTACTCTCTTCCGCGGCGGCAACTTTTCCAAACGGATCAAATTGCGGCAAGAACGTGACAGCCAACCACAAAACTCCTGCAAGCGCCGCGATACGACCGACGCGTGACTGCCAGTCCCATGTCACAACTTTTTCAGGATCGACACGCTGAGCTTGTTTCTGTGCGTCCGCTTCTACCAATGTCTGATAGTCCCCAGCGGAACGATCGAGCATCGAGTAGGTGAGAAACAGATCTTTGGTGCCTCGGTTCTTGTCGACCGCGCGGGCAGCTTCGGCGGTAGTAGGTTTCGGGTGCCAGATCGCAGCCAGGATCAAAGCAACAGCCGGGATGACCAACAGGCTAAGCGGCGAAAAAGTGAGGCCTTCGGGAATCCCCGTGAACCTCGATGCGACCAATAAGATCGCATAGACCGCACTCACCACCAAAGTGAACAAGTAAAAGCGATTGCCAATCGCTACAAGACGCAGTCGGTGCGCGACTTGCGCGAGCACGGACTGCGAGTTCTGTTCCTTCTCCTGCTTTGACTGTTTTGTTTGCGTTTGGCTCATAATTGGACCTACTGTTTCTGCTTAATCTCTGCGACCGTCACGAGACCGTCGCTATCCGCATCGAGGTTTTCAAACGTTTCGCGTTTTCCTAGGAACTCGCGCCATGACAGATCGCCGTCTTGATTCCGATCCATTTTACGAAACCATTCCGGGCCATCGGTACTCGGTGTCACCTGAGAACTTGGCCGGCCGTTATTCGGTGTATTTTGCTGCATCATTGCTTGTTGGAAAATTCGTGGTCGACCCATCGAAAACGACAATCGGTATTTTTGAGCTATCTCGCTCGCCTCGATCATATTGTCACGATTACCGTCCAGCGTTTTCAATCGGGAGGTGATGTCCTTGAATTCACGTAAGGTGAGACGCTGGTCATAGTCTTTGTCCAAGAAACTAAACAGTGTCTTTGTATCGGCCGCAACCGACAACACAACCTGCGATTGAGAAGTGAACGAATCTCGTTCGATGTAGGCGATCAGCTCTTCGCGGATGATTTTTTCGTCGCCGTCCAAGTCAACATTTTCGAATTCAACATTCAACCCTAACATCGCAAATTCGGACGCTTCTATATAACCATTCTTGTTTTCGTCTGCTCGCCGCGACTCGGCCAAGTAGAACGATCGATTGTCGTTGGACTGGGGCCGTGAGTTGATCGCCAACATGTCCAATGACGTCTGGCCGGCCATCAAGCTTAGCCGCGAAGATGGCAAACGCTTTCTGCCCTTCCGAGCACCGACTCGATCTTTCACCAGTTTGATTCGAGGACGTTTTGCGCGTCGCGATGGCAGCTCGACGTCGAGCTCAATATCCGGCTTTCGATTCGTTAGGTACTCCGTCATCTCTGCGTGATTGAACTGCCCGTTCTTGTCGGCATCAAAGCTGGCGATCGCACGCGAAGTACCAAGCCGAGCCACATCGCATGACAAAGATTCAACAGACTGCTCTTCCCCGTTCGCAGATGTTTGGTTCCCGTATCGGCGTAACATCACGATGGCTACGTCGGAGATCGATTCGAATGCCCCGACCGAGACGAAAGGCGCGTCGGAGGCGAGCGGCGTTTCACGGCCGATGAACGCTTGCTGCACCAGCGGGTTCGCAAACGGAGTAAGTTCGGCGGTGCTTATCGTTTCGTCATCGTCGTAATCAAGCCGAGCCAAACTGTGGCGAGCCTGTTCGAATTCGTCTTCCGTGAGTTTTCCGTCAGCGTTGGTATCGAGATGAGAAAACAACTTCACTCGACTGGATGCTTGGCCACGGCCTTCGGCAAGCAAGAATGGCGGCTCACCAGTTTCGGTGAATAGGTAAAGGAATTCGGATTCGGAGAGCTTTCCATCACTATCGCCATCCCACTTACTAATGTCGCTGCGATCGAATTTCGGAAGCGGCACACCGTACAACTGATCGAGCTCGAGCAATCCATCGTGGTCAGTGTCGTTTAGTTGAAATTGTCGCTTGGCCAATTCATTGCGAGTCTCGTGCCAAGGCTTTCCATCAACAACGACGTTCAACCGCAGCATTGCTGGTGGAGCACCGAGATAAATAATGTCTTCGTATGCGGATTGTTCTTCAGCGAATGCCAGGTTGGCAATCGCCAGTGTCAAACAAAGTGCTGCCACAACATCAGCCACGATTCGCTTTCGCGTCGGGTTCGTATGTGATGGATGCAACTTCACGGTAGAGTCTCGACTAGCGATTCAAAGTAAACTCAGAACTATTTAATAGTGCCCAAAACAAGTCGCCAAGGGCCTGCTGCTTTTCTTCGTCCGTCTCAGCGTCTGCCACATACTGACCGTATCGCTGCTTTTCTTTTTCGGTCGGCTTGCGCGAGAACGCGGCAAGGAAAACGGTCTCGATCCGATCTTCGTCGGTGAAGAACGGAGCGTTTATCGCTCCCAGCAAATCACTGCGATCGACATCGCCAGCCTCGTTTGTCAGCACGCCATTCAACATCGTCAGCGCCTGCGTCATACCAAGTTGGTAATCTGTCACGACGTTCGACGGCGCCCGGAAGCTTCCCAAGAAAGCCTGGCGATCGCGATCGAGCACTCGATTGATTCCGAACGTTTGGCCACCATTGTTCGCCGGCTGTAACTTACACGTCGCCGTTGCGAGAGAATCGTAAAGCTGCTCCGCGGTTAACGACTTCACCGGCATTTCCGCGAACGCGTCGTACGGTCGCGGTTTTGTCGCCGACGGCATACTCGACAATTGGTAGGCACGTGTTCCTGCCACGGTCTGCATGAAACGACGAACGTCGTAGTTGGTCTCTTGAAAGTAGGTAGCCAAGTCGTCAAGCAACTCAGGATGGCTGGGTGGATTGTGTTCGCCCATGTCGCTCGGCGGGTCGACAATTCCGCGACCGAAGAGCTGCGTCCAAAGTCGATTAACGGTTGCTTTCGCGAAGTACGGATTCTTTTTGTCAACAATCCACGCCGCCAATTGTTTGCGACGACTCTTGTTCGTGGCAACTTCGAGCGTATCGCCAAGATGTTTAGGAAGTACGACTTCCTCCGTGTCTGGCAAAGTGACTTCGCCCGCCTGACGCTCGATAAATGATTGAGCCGGTACGCCCGGAGGCAGCTGCCCACCACCGGACTGAAGCCGCGCAAAGAAGGCCGCGTAGCCCCAGAAATCTTTTTGGCTCCATTGGTCAAATGGATGATCGTGGCATTCGGCACACTGAACTTGCATCCCTAAGAATGCGCGGGATGTGCTCGCGGCCAACTTTTCCGGTTTCAATTCCCAAGCGGTAAAGAACAGCGCGGGACCTGACTGTGTTGCGTCACCTTCTGCTTGGAGCAGTTCTGTGACGAGTTCGTTGTATGGCATGTTGAGAGCAATCCGTTCTCGCAGCCATGTTTCGAAGCCGGCGATTCCGCCACTGGCTTCCAAGTCTGTTCCGACCGGTAACAAAAACTCACGCCAAGCATTCGCCATCCGCGTTGCGTAACCCGGCCTCGATACCAAGTCCCCAATCAAGTTCTCGCGACGATCGGGTTGAGTGCTCTCAAGAAACTCGCGAGATTCACTCACGCGGGGCACACGACCTATTAAGTCCAAATAGGAACGACGTAAAAATTCGCTATCCGTGCACGCTGGCGCTGGATCAATGTTTCGGGCTTTCCAATCGGATTCCAGATGTGCATCGATCCGATCTCGCATCTCCTGGATCGATGTTGGGGAGTCAGCAGACGCCGATCCCCAACACGCGACCAAGAAACTGAGCACGATAACAAGCGGTTGAATTTGCCTCTTCCACCACCCAAGCGAACGATCGCGTTTCGACTTACAAAGCATATGTTCCGGCCCCGATGCGATCTCTCAATTACGCCCGCAAACCAGACGCTTAAGACATTGTGTCTTTATACCCAATCGGCTTTTCCAATGCAATCTTTGACGATTACATTGCCAGCAGGTTTACTCGGAGAAACGTGCGAATAAGGCGGTTTGTGCTAGCGCACTCTACTAATTCGCTGCATCTAATCGAATATTTCAGAACGCAGAGAGTTTCGAGCGATAGGGCGTCGGCGGGCTGGCTAAAACATTCCGCCAGCCATCCCACCGCCAAAGCCGCCATATGGCCCCATCGATTTCGAATCGGGTAAGGCAATACCGCGTTTCTTCGGCGCAGTTGGCATCGCGACGGGAGTAGAACCAGCGACCGAACTCGACTGGTTCGAATTTCTATTGGACACGCTGGTTGTTCTTTGCAAATTCAGAAACGGACCAGTCCCTCCCATCCGCCGCAATGAATTGAGGAGCCGAATCAAGCTAGTTTGCACGTGATAATCGTTGGCCACAACCAACAACACGCGGCCACGGACTTCGATCAACCGCAAGCTGCCTGGCCCACCGACCTCGTCCCAACTATCGGGCTCGATGCTACTTGAAATGACATCAAGGAGCGGTTCGCCCATGTCCGCCGTGGCGCAAAGATGGGTTACGTCGCAAGTAACGGTGAAAAGCTCTTCTTCAATCCGAGATCGGCTCGCGATCAAAACCGATTCACCGTGCTTAGATATCGTCCAACCTAGATTCAATTCGCCCAATGCCACAGCTACACCTTGCCCAAGAGAGATATTGGCTGTCGGCATACGAATCGGATCGTCGTCTGGAGAAACATTTTCGTCTTCAAGCGAGTTGCGATCGACCACCGTCGCAATTCCAATCGCACTGAGAGTCTGAGCCAACTTAGAAACGGTTGTCCCACCGGAGAATCGCGATCCGTTGGTTTTCCCAAGCTGCTGCCCCAGCGTTTGCGCGCTGGCCGATAGATCGTGCTGAATTCGGTTCGTCACCACACGGCTAATGGACCATTCATGACGTCCCAATTCTTGTGCTTCGCAGACGCCAACCATTGTCAAAAGAACACACCAACCACACGTTTTTCTAGGCAGAGAAGTCATCGCAACGCATCCAAATCGATTTTCGTTATCTTCCGCATGTCGGCCTAAGTATAGTAGTGAACGTGTTCGTTCGGAAATAAAAGCCGATTGGACACTGAAACAGACAGCGAAAAAGCAATTCTCAACAGGGCCTTCGATGCGTTTCTACATTAACACGCTCAGCATCACGTTCTTGATCTCTTTCACCTTCACAGCAAACGCTCAAGACGATTTTCCCGAGGCAGAACTTCCTCCATTGCAGCGAGTTGTGTTTTACAACTCCGGTGTCGCCCACATGCAGCATCGGGGTGAGATAACCGACAAGGCACGACTAACGATCCGCTTTAGCGGTCACGATGTCGACGACGTTTTGAAAAGTCTCGTCTTCGAAGATACGGGTGGCGGACATGTTCGCGCCGTCGAATACCAACCGGCACCCAACCCGGAAGACGTGGCCGCCAACAATTTTGGACCGATGACGCTCGCACAGCTTTTACAAAAGTTCCGTGGCGAAAGCGTATCGCTCACCGCGAAGAAGAAGACGAACCGTGGCGAACTAAAGTTGGAAGGCCAGGTCTTTGGCGTTGAAAACCGCACGGATGAAAACAGCACCAACGAACTTCTTGTATTGATGGATGCCGATGGTGCTATGCGTTCGGTGTGGCTGAATGAAATTCAGAACTTACGGTTTTCCAGTGAGGAAGTGCAAAAAGAAATGGCGTTGGCGATGACCGGTGTAGCCAAGTCGCGAAAGTCAAACCAACGAAAGCTCGACTTACTCTTCGATGGCGAAGGAAAACGTGATGTTGGATTCGGCTATGTGATTGACGCTCCGATTTGGCGAATGAGTTACCGATTGGAAGTGGAACCGGAACAAGTACAGCTTCAAGGCTGGACCTACATCAACAATGTGACCGGCGTCGATTGGAAAGCTGTTGAAGTAGAACTTCGAAGTGGACAACCTCAGGCTTTCCATGCCGAGTTGTTCGCACCTGTTCTGGCAGAACGTGAAAGTGTGGGACTCAACCCGTTCGGCTTGCCCAAGGAACTGACTCTGGTCCGACAATGGTATGGCTTCGAACCTGCTGCTCGATTCGCCAACGACCGTACTGACTACGGCGGCGGCAAATACAGCGATATGGGCGGAGGTTTGGGGGGCGGCATGATGGGTGGAATGTTTGGCGGAGGAGGTGGCGGCGGCGCCAGCTCGGAAAAACGCAGAGGAGCTGCAACGCGACGAGGTATCGATGCTAGTTCCGCGTTTCAAAAGATCGCCAGTCTTGATCGAACGGGCACGACCGTACGATTCCAACTCGACAAGCCCGTCAATCTACCGTCAGGAAAGAGTGCAGCACTGCCTGTGTTCACACAGAAACTGCCGAGCCGTATCCTCAGCGTGGTCAAGCATCAGGACGAGGCAAACAACTTAACGGCCGTCAAAGCCATCGAACTCACAAACGCCACCAAATACTCATTGGTTGCTGGGCCCATCACAGTCTCTCGCGAAGGTGATTTCGTCGGCGACGCACAGATCGATCGAGTTGCCGTCGGTGCAAAGACGTTGCTGCCCTACTCCGTTGACCGAGCAATAGAGGTTACACGCAAAGCTAGTTTGCCTCGTTCGGTTAGCGAGCGCATCCGACTTTCAGGACGGCGTGACATTGCCGCAACGTTGGAAAAAGAAATGGAAGTTCGATTCACAATCAACAACGAAGACAAAGATCCACGACTGATGTACCTGGAGTATGTCGTGCCCAAGTCGCTCTTCAAGACAGAACAACTTGGCGACGACCCGTTCGCGTCCGACCCAACCGCACCCAAAGAAGACACCGGCGTCGCAATAAATCCTCAGCCAGAGAAAACCGAGGGCGACGTTCTCATCTACGAGGTACCCACAGCCGCGCTCGCAAAAACGAATTTCTCAATCACGGTCAAATGGACGGAGAAAAAGATAGAACCGATGCGTGATGTGGCGGCAGCCAAAGCAGATCGGTGGCTCGCGGACGTGAAAGATATTGACGATACAACCAAAGATAAACTTCAGGAGCTCGTCAGCACTTACAAAGCAATCGCTGAAAACAGAGGCTTGATCGCGAGACTCAACCAAGAACGCAGTAACTACGTTACAGAACAGAGTCGAGCGAGAACGAACCTCAGTCCATTCGACGTTAACTCGGACGATGCGAAGCCGTTCGTTGAACGCATGCTGACAATGGAAGAATCGATCAGAAAAGTAGCCACCGAAATCGCCGCCGCGAAGGAAAAGAGCATCGAACTCGAGCGG
>CAYNJG010000137.1:0-19371 GCA_964397295.1 uncultured Pirellulaceae bacterium | reverse complement strand
TGCTGAGTCCCCAGGGACAGTAGTTTTCGGCACCGATTAAGTCGGAAATTTCCACGTATTCACCGTCACGGTTCTCGTAGAACGCATTGCCGAAAACGCTCTTGCCGTCGCTCTTTAACATGGATTCGGGCCACTGCATATTCGCCTTGAATTTCTCTTTGAGAATTCCAACGCCCTCACTCATGTCTGAGTGCATGTCGGTAATGTAGATGTCCATGTCTCCATCGTTGTCGTAGTCAAAGACTTTGATTCCCATCGCGCCCCAGGGCGTTTTGGGAAACACCTCGGCACGGCGGTTAACGAACTCTTTGCCACCGACGTTTTCGAAGTACTCGTCGTGGCCTTGCATGTCCAGTGTGTACAAGTCAATCCAGCCGTCACCGTTGACGTCGATGGGACTCGCGTCGCCGGACCAGCTGTCGTCCAATAGTTTTGTCTGCTCAGTAACGTCTTCGAATTTTTTGCCGTCAATGTTGCGATACAGAATGCTGCGTTCAGTCAGTTTTGGATCGAGGTGACCGGAGAACGCAGTGCCCAATGCTTTGTAGTAGTTGCCTTCGCCGATTTCCTCGATGGTGTATTTTCCGACGTTTGTGACAAACAGATCAAGCAAGCCGTCTTTGTCGTAGTCGAAGAAAACGGCGCCCGATGAATGGCCGTTGTAGGCAAGACCCATCGCGTTGGTCACATCTTCGAAAATGCCATCGCCTTGGTTCAGGTACATCGCGTTTCCGCCACGCACCGTGGTGACATACAGGTCCGCATCGCCGTCGTTGTCGATATCTGCAAACGAAGCCGCAACGCTAATGCGATCTGCAAGTCCGACGCCAGCTTTTTCGGTCACGTTTTCGAATTTGCCGCCCCCCAGATTGCGAAACAGACCGTTAGCGCCGATCTGATTGGTGAAGTAGACGTCGAAGTTGCCGTCGTTGTCGATGTCCGCAATCGTGACACCGTTGCCGTGATCATAGTGTGCGGCGGTGTAGTATTTGCCCGCGTCTTCGACGACTTGATGCATGAAGTCGATACCCGATTCGGGCTGTCGATCAGCGAATTGGAACTGATGAAAGACGCTCGATTGTGCGATGGCTTCCTTTTGCTCCGCAGCTCTTTCTGCCATCCATGTTGGATAGAGGTCCTCTTTCGAAGGCACGTAAATGTTGGTCGGTTTGGTGGGGGCAGCAGTCGTGAATGCACCTGCTTGCTTTTCTTCTAAGTCGGCAAGCTCTGCTTCGTCTTCGTCGCTGGTGGCTACATTCGATGTGTTTGTTGTGACGAGTTGCTTGATATCGGTGCGAAGCTTGCTAACGCTGCTGCTAGATTGGCTGTCGTAAAACCCGCGAATCTGTTGGTTGCCGTCGACGAGGATGAGTTTCGGGCTATGAAAGATTGGCATCTCGGCGTCCGCCGGTGCGTCACCAACTGCGAGCATGAAACCTTTGCTGCTGAGTTCCCAGATTTTATCGCGTTCGCCCGTAAGGAAATGCCATTTCGCCGGGTCGGCTTTGTAATCTGTCGCGTACTGCGAGAGGACCTCGGGAGTATCAACGTTCGGTTGAACGGAAATGCTCAGCAGTTGCACGCCATCGATCTTTTGTAGCGTGGCAACTTCCTTCGACTGTTTTGGACAAGTGGAAGGGCAGGTCGAAAAAAAGAAGTTTGCGACCCAGATGGTCCCGTCGAGTTTTTGACTGTCGAATAGTTGGTCGGATTGGTCGGTGAGCTGAAATGGCGGTACTTTTCCGTAGACTTGTAAATCGGTCGTCGTCGACGAATCGTTCGAAGCCGCGTCCACAGCTTTGTCGGAATTATCGCTCGTCGTCGGTTGAGTTTTGGATTTGCAACCTGTGATCGAACAGGCCAAGACGGCAAAGTAAACGGTGAGGCAAGTCGTGAATATGAGCTCACTTATTGGTTTGCACTTTGGCGTTTTGTTAGAGGTTGGTTGCTTAGCCATTTCTTAAACTCCTGCGGGTTTTGCACGATGAGTTTGCCAATCAAGTCGGGATGCGTATATCCACAGAATTGATCGCCCACCAATGGGTAGACGCCTGGTTCATTTGCGAGAAACGAGGACCGATGCGTCATGCCGGGAATCGCCACTTCACGGACTGAATGTTTCGGTAGTGTGAATTGATAAAGGTAGTCTTCGCTGCCGATCGTTAGTCGGACGTCGGTCCCCGAAGGGACATGCAAATGTCGACGTGTCATTGGGTCATCATCGGTTCCGAGTACGTTGTCTTCGCCCGGATAACGAATGTTCCAACCGAATTCTTTCCCATCGACCTGGATGTGCAGGGTTTTCACTTCCTTCTCCGCGCTGGATGGTGAGACCTGTGGACCGTTCGTTCCGATCGCATCGACTGTGACGCCTAGCTGATTGCCTGCTGCACGGAACCCGACGTTGGCGTAAGCGGAATTGCGAGGGGTCAGCTGTTTATCAAATTGCGGATCTGACGCTTCTAGCATGTTTGCTGTTGGATCAATGGTGTAGCTGTTACCCGAAATGAAACACCCTTCAACATTCTTCGCGTTTGCGACGTCAAGGTCGTATCGCTCGCCCTCGGCCCAACCTCCGATCGCGTTGTTGCGCCAAAAAATACAATCTCGGTAGCTACTTTCCTGGCTAAGGTCATCGAGTCCGTTGCGATTGTTTATGAAAGTGCATCGTCGAAATTCTGCTTTGGAAAAAGCGAATACGGTTACGGCGCCGTGACCCGTTTCCGGATTCCAAGTACCCAAGCGTGTGCTTCGTGAATCGAGCGAGCAGTTCGATAGATTGTTGGCGAACAGGCAGTTTTCGACAAGCACGGCGCTGCCGTACTCGTGATCTAGCAAGTCGATGGCTGAGCCCGTGAGTGGGGAACGATTGTTTTCGAAGACGCAGTTGCGAATCGTCACGCGATCATCTGTGAAGCCACGATGTTCGATCGAAACACCGCCGCCGCATGGGCTTGAGTAGTTGTCGACGATCTGAAGGTTCTCGAGCATTGGATACGATCGTCCAAAGATCTTTATCGCGCCTCCGTTGGTATAGAAAAACGATGTCTTCGCGAGTCGCGGTTCTTGGCTATCAGTTTCGACGGGTGGACCCTTCTTTGTCGTAACGAAATTGTTCGCGCCAGTGATCCTGAAGCCGCTTAGTTTGGTATTGCTACTAACGCCGTCCCCAAAATAGACAACGTGATTGACGACGGCTGGGAAACTCTCGTGGTTCGAGTTAGCGATCGCAGTGTTGGCAGCGGTAAGCGTGACGTTGCCTTCCGCTTTTAGATGCAAGCCATCGTGGCGAGCGTTGAACCAGATGAGTGCCTGGCGATGTTCGGGCGGAGAGTAAGTACCCGTGTGGACGACAACCGAGTCGATTTCCTCTCGGGCTGCTGCCTTATCGAGCGCCGTCTGAATGTCTTCGCCCGGATGCACGTGCAAAGCGTTAGTAGGTGCTGCGACCGTAGTTTGCTTGCTGGGAGTAGCGACCCGCGTCGATCCATTTTGTTTGTTGCATGCGGCGAACAGCAACATGGAAAAGCAAGCGATTGCGAATTTGTTACGCACGGATACGGCCAAGCAACAGCGGTTTGAACACAACAACTTTAAGCAATTCTAGGTCACTGTGGCCGATCCGTCACCGCAAGTGAAATCTATGCACGGTCGGTCGATTTCCAGTCGTGCATGTTGTCAGCCAATGGTTTAAAATTGAAGATCAAAATCGCGTCTTTGCAGTCAAAATCTAGTTGAGGAACGCCATGAGTTGGTTTTCAAGAATCTTCGTTTTTGTCTTGAGCTCTGTTTGCCTAGTGCCACAGGTAACGGCTGATTTGACTCTAAAGCTCGATGAATCATCGGGAACGATCACGGTTCACAAAGAGGGAATCACCAAGCCGTTGGTGACGCAGAACGCTCGCCCGGACTTCCGACCCTATCTGCATCCGATCATGGCTCCCGACGGAAATGGTGAACTAACGCAATACAGTCCTGGCCATCACAAGCACCAAACGGGTTTGTACTGGGGTTTCACGCGGGTCAATGGACGTGACTACTTCCATCACCCCGAAGGCGACTATTGGCGTCGTGTTTCTGTAGAGACAGTCGAAGCAAAAGGTCATAACGTCAGTTGGCGAACTGTCTACGATTTGCTCGATGCCGATGGGCAACCAATTCTTCGAGAAACGCAAACATGGTCGATGCACGAACCGCACGGAGATGACAAGTATCAGCTTGACCTTGAATGGAAAGGCGAAGCAAAAACGAAAGTCACGATCGGCAAGTACGACTACGGTGGTCTTTTCTTGCGTATGCCGTGGAAGAAAGGCATCAAAGGTGAAGTTGTCAGTGGAGCCCGAGCTAAAAATAGTCGAGCCGAAGGCAAGCGCGCACCGTGGGTTGATGTCGGAATGGAGATCGAGGGCCGCGATGATTGGGGGCACATTGCGATTTTGGATCATGGCAAAAACAAAGGCTACCCACTGCCTTGGCGAGTGGATGGACAGTTGGGGGTTGGACCGGTTCGCGCTCGTACGGGCGACTGGACAATCAAAGCGGGAGAGACCGAAATCATTCGCCACGCGGTTGTTGTCCATACGGGTGAACTCGACGACAAAAAAATAACGGAGGACTTCTTTAAGTTCGCTGAAGTGGGTGGAACTTGGGCTCTATGGAACATCGCAAGGCAAGAAGGTCGAGAAGCGAAGTTCCTATCCGCACAAGAGACGGTTGACGTTTCCACACTCAAGGAAGGTTTCAAAGTGAACGCGTGGGCGAACGAGCCCATGATTACTCAGCCGATGGCGTTTTGCTGGGACGACCGAGGTCGAATGTGGATCGCTGAGAATCGTGATTACGAGAATCGCCGTTCCGGTTTCTCGAACTTTGGCGATAGCCGCATCCTCATCTTGGAGGATACGGACAAAGACGGTGTGGCAGACTCACGTAAAGTATTTCTGGAAGGCATTCCGTTTCCATCAGCGATCGCGGTTGGATTTGACGGCCTTTGGATGGGAGCTCCACCGAATCTGCTCTTTGTTCCAGACAAGAACCACGATGACGTGGCTGACAAAGAAGACATTGAGGTACGTCTAACGGGTTGGGGAATCCGTGACCGACATGAAACACTAAACAGTTTTCATTGGGGGCCGGACGGTTGGCTTTACGGCCTCCAAGGTTTTGCGACGCCCTCGAAGATCGGAAAACCGGCCGGTGATGGCAAGATCTATAAGCACAAAGATCCGTTTCCCGATAATGTCCAGTTCGATGGAGACTCGCAGTTTTTGGACGGTGGGGTTTGGCGATACCATCCGACGAAAGATCGCTTCGAAGTCGTCGCACATGGCTTCAGCAATCCGTGGGGAGTGGACTACGACGCAAAAGGTCAGCTGTTTATCAGCGCGTGTGTGATTCCGCATCTGTGGCACGTGATTCCGGGTGGAATTTACCATCGGCAGGGCGGTAAGCACATTAATCCGCACTACTATCAAGACATTCGTACTATCGCTGACCATCGCCATCGATCGGCACATGGCGGAGCAAGGATCTATATAGGCGACGCGTATCCCGAAAAATACCATGGCCGAATTTTCATGGCGAACATTCACGAGCACGCGGTGCTGACCGATATTCTCGAACCGAGTGGCTCGGGTTTCATTGGTCGCCATGGAGACGATTTTATGCTGGCGAACAATGCTCAGTGGATTGGCTTCAGTATGGAGATCGGTCCGGATGGCGACGTTTATGTGCTTGATTGGCACGACGCTGATATTTGTGGAAACGATGTTGTTCACAAAGACACCGGTCGCATCTATCGAATTACTTCAACGGAGGTGCAAGCCGAGAACTTCCCCGGTCGCTACGATGACCTTACGAAGATGTCGGATAAGCAATTGGTTGACTTGCAAACGAGCAAGAGTGCATGGCACGCCCGTCGTGCTCGCGTGATCTTGCAACATCGCTCCGGAAGTAAATCGATCGACGCGTCCGCACTGGCGAAACTGCAAGACATGTTTGCGGAGCATGCAAACGCCGACTATCGACTACGAGCAATGTGGGGACTGCATTGTGTCAAGCAGCTACCTTGGTCTCACCCGACGCAGCCCAATTTGAAGGCGGCACTTCGTGACAAAGATCCGCATGTCAGGGCGTGGGCTATTCAACTTGCTTGCGAAGACGGTCCTGTGGAATCTCTCAGCCCCGAACTGATCGATGATCTTTTGACCGTTGCGGAGCAAGAATCATCACCAGTCGTGCGTATGTACTTGGCTTCTTCGTTACAACGACTTGGCGACGCCGACGCGGTTTGGAATCTCGCTTCGCAATTGACGCAATACGGCGAAGATGCGAACGATCACAATATTCCCAAGCTCATTTGGTTTGGTATCGAGCCACACGTGGTCAACAACATCGATCGGGCGATTGAGGTGGCAGGCCGGAGCAAGATTCCGTTGCTTAGCCAGTTCATCGCTCGACGATTAACGGACGGCGACAAGCTGGAAAAACTCCTCGCCGCGGTCAGTGATTCGAATGCTGCGATGCAAACACTGATACTCGAAGGAATGCGTGATGCGTTGCAGGGCCGAATCGATTTGGAGCCTCCACAAAACTGGGAAGCGGTGTACGCGAAACTCAATCGCACCGCGCCAGCCGACAGCAAGATCGTCGAGATTTCAACGGAACTAGCTCAGCAATTTGGTGATTCAAAAGCCGTGCAGAAAATGCTGACGTCACTGCGTGACAGAAACGGTGATCTCGAGAGCCGCAAGCAAGCACTTCGGGGTCTCGCTTTTCAACAGCGTGAGGAGCTCTTGATCGAGTTGGAAAGATTGATCGATGACGCACCTCTACGGCGGGATGTGATCCGTGCTATGGCAGCGTACGACGATGATGATCTCACGAAACTCTTGTTGAAGCGGTACGAAAAGTTTTCGACCGATGAAAAGCTAGATGCCGTGCAAACGCTGGCTTCGCGACGAGGTTCGGCACGAGCGCTGACCAAAGCGTTAGATGCCGGAAAGGTTCCGAAGCGAGATATCCCAGCCTATGTTGCCCGACAAATGCGTCGCGTGGTGGGCAACAGCTTTACCGATGTCTGGGGACCGATCGAAAACATGTCTTCGGATAAAAAGGCGCAGTTCGACAAGTATCGAAGTCTATTGACCAAGGACGCGTTGGCTGCGGCCGATCCAAGTCATGGTCGCGCAGTTTTTCGAAGGACTTGTTATGCATGTCACAAAATGTATGGCGAAGGCGGCGTCGTTGGACCTGAGATCACCGGCGCGAATCGGTCGAACTTGGAATACATTCTTGGGAACGTGCTAACGCCGAGCGCCGAAATTCAAGACGCGTATAAGATGACACTGATCCTAACCGACGAAGGCCGAACGTATTCGGGCATTGTTTCTGGCGAAAACGAACGTCAAGTGAGTCTTCGCGTGGCAGGAGAAGACGAACCAGTTTTGATTCCAAAAGTCTCCATTGAGTCTCGCGAGATAGCACCAGTTTCGATGATGCCCGAGGGAATGCTGGACACGCTGAAACGGAAGGAAGTCTTGGATTT
The DNA here is from genome assembly GCA_964397295.1 of uncultured Pirellulaceae bacterium. Lineage (GTDB taxonomy): Bacteria > Planctomycetota > Planctomycetia > Pirellulales > Pirellulaceae > CAYNJG01. The sequence goes on along the minus strand of CAYNJG010000137.1, from coordinate 11,825 downwards.
GGTTGCTTACCTGCAAACGGCCAAGCAAGTGCCGGAAGCAAAAAACGAATGAACTGAAGGAGAACGTATCACGTTCCATGGTCGAGTAGAAGAATGCTATAGTTCGGCGGTCAATCCATTAGACAATTAGCATGCTCGATTTTTCCGACAAGCCGTATCAGTTCTTTCCACCAAAGCCCAATCGCTTAGTAATAGCGCTGGCAAAAGTGTGGAATCGTCGCTTTGTGCTTCCAGGCAAGAAGCACCGCGTCAAACAAGTCGAATTGCGGAAGGCTGACCGGCTTCTTCCGTTGATTCAATCGGGTCAGCGCCTACTCCTGCTGCCGAACCATTCAACGCACTCCGATCCACAAGTGATGTTGGAAGTTCAGCGACGTTTGCGGATTAACGCGGCAACGATGGCTGCGTACGATGTGTTTTTGCGCGGTAATTTGCAAGCATGGTTCATGCAAGCCATAGGTTGTTTCTCCATCGATCGTGAGGGCAGCGATAAGCAGGCGATGAACTGTGCGATCGATATTCTCATGTCCGGTGATCAGGCACTGACGATCTTTCCCGAAGGTAACGTGCTGCTAATGAACGATCGGGTGACGCCTTTTCTTGGTGGTGCCGCCTTCATTGGGATGCGAGCTCAAAAGAAGCTTGGTGCGGACAAACCGATCTACGCGGTTCCGGTGTCGATGCACTTTTCGCATTTGGCATGTTGTCGATCGATTGTGATGCTGCAGATCGACGAACTCGAAAGTGCGCTTGGGTTGGAATCGAGTGAGGGCCAAGATGCTCGAAACAGAATGCGACACGTTGGAATCCACTTGCTTAGCCGCAATTTGCGGCAACGTGGCTACTTGCCACCGAGTGCTGGCGAGGAAGATCTAAATCAACTATTGGAAAACAGTGCGGTGCAGATTATTGAAAGAATTGAAGAGAAGATCGAGCTCCAACCCAGCACCGACACTCCTATCGAAAGAATCCGCCGTGTCCGTGCAGCCATTCATCAGATTCGAATCGACGAGGAACGAAAAATTGACCACCGCGTCGCGGCAACATGGGCCGATGAAGCAATTCTTGCACTGCGTATCCTCGGCTACTCCAGTGACTATCTCTCCGAGTCGCCGACGTTAGATCGCCATTGCGAGACACTCGAAAAGTTGCGGGAAGATCTTGCGGAGAAAATTCTCAAGCCCGTGGGCGATCGTGGAGTTGTTGTGCAATTTGGCGAACCCATTAATCTTGCCGATCATTTAAGTGCAAAGAACTCTCGGAAAGCTCTTGCGGATCTGACGAGCCAATTCGAGCAAAGCGTTCAATCGGGACTCGACGAAATCAGCGCACACATCGAAACAGCTGGTGCATCGGCGTTTTGATCAATACGGTTTGTGTAGCGAGACTCCCAGGGTGATTGAAAAACAGATACTACAGCGTTGTGATGGAGTTCGTCGAACAACAGCCCGAAAGCAATTCAAGTGAGTCCTGATTCATTGCTGGTAAGCGTTTCGAGGTTGTTGTTACTGCTGGTTGTTTCATGGATTGTGATGACGTTTACACATGAAGCTGGCCACATTATCGGTGGATGGTGTTGTGGTGCTACGTTGACGGATTTTGATCTTGCTCCATGGAAGTTGCCGTACAGTCTTCATCGTCCTGATCCGCATCCATTGGTGACGTTGTGGTCAGGACCAATTCTAGGCGTCTGCATGCCAGTAGTTGCGGCTTTGACCTTTGGGAAATGGTGGCTATGGTTTATCGCCGATTTCTGCGTTTTGGCAAACGGTTGCTATTTGACTCTCGCGTGGGTAGTGGACGATCGTTTTTTGGATACGCCGAGGTTACTGGAGGCTGGAGCTTCGCCGATCTGGATTGCGATATACTGTCTGCTGTGCGTTGGCTTGGGGTATGTACGGTTTCGCAAAGATTGTGTTCGCGCATTCGGACAGCGCGAATCAGCCGATAGTTAGTGAAACGAGGGTCACGAAGTGAAGAAAGTTATCAACTCGCTACTCGTCGTCTTGCTCTTCTCGTGGGGGACGAGCGTATTCGCCCAGAGCGCTGGACTACCGCGCAGTACTCCTGAAGCGGAAGGAATACGAACAGCGGGAATTCTCGAATTCATCCAAGCCGCCGACAAGCAAGTTGATTCCATCCACAGCCTGATGATTGTGCGAAATGGAAAAGTTGTAGCTGAGGCTTGGTGGGCTCCGGAAGCAGCGGACAAACAACACGTGCTCTGGTCGCTTAGTAAAAGTTTTACTTCGACGGCGGTCGGTATGGCTGTCGAAGAGGGATTGATTGACATCAACGACCGAGTCATCAAGTTTTTTCCGGACAAAGCTCCGAAAGAGCCGACCTACAACCAGAAGTCCATGCGAATTCGCGATCTCCTGACGATGACAACGGGACATCAAGAAGAGTTGCAGATGCGCAAAGTAGAAGGATCGATTGTTGAAGCCTTCTTAAATGCCCCGGTTCCACACAATCCAGGAACGCACTTCAAGTACAACACTCCGGCGACTTACATGCTGTCGGCGATCGTGCAAAAAGTTACAGGCAAAACGGTGCTTGAGTATTTGCAGCCGCGTCTATTTGATCCGTTGGGAATTGAGAATCCTCGCTGGGAGAAAAGCGATGAGGGGATCTCGTTAGGTGGCTATGGTTTGTTTGTTCGAACAGAAGACATTGCGAAGTTTGGCCAACTCTACCTGCAGAAAGGGAGGTGGAATGGCAAGCAGCTGTTACCTGAGAGTTGGGTCGAAATGGCGACCTCAAAGCAAGTTTCAAACGGTAGCAATCCAGATAACGACTGGAACCAGGGCTACGGCTTTCAGTTTTGGCGTTGCCGTCACGCAGCCTATCGAGGCGATGGCAAAGATGGACAATTCTGTATTGTCTTTCCGGAGCACGACACTGTCGTCGCCATAACGTCGAACACTCGAAACATGGGTGGCGAGATGGAATTGGTTTGGAAACACTTGCTTCCTGCCTTTGCGAGTGGTGTGTTACCGGAGAATCCCGAGGCACAAAAGCAGTTGAGTTCGGTGATCGCGGATCTGAAGGCAACTCGTTAGACAATTGCAACGTGTCCCTCTGGGCAATGGGCAAGACAGAGCGGCAAACGCTTTTCCGTATTCAGTAACTAGAGTGAGGGTGGAAGATTGAAAAAGCGGTTGTTACTTGCGGGCCGAATTCTGACGGGAATCGTCGCAATCGTTCTTGTTTTAGCTGGCGTATTGAAGCTGATCAACGTAGGAGCTGACGACATGGTTGAGGGGCTGAAGAAGGCACATCTTGACCAATATCAAACGCATATATCGCTGCTGGCGATTGCGTGTGGAGCTCTGATGTTGATTCCGAGGACACACCGCTTTGGTTGGCTTATGGCGAGCGCTTACTGGGGCGGGGCCATCGTGGCTCATATGACTTACGACGATGCGATCATCATGCCCGCGGCATTCATGCTCACGCTCGTCGTCGGCATCGTACTTTCTGAATGGGGTACCACTTCAGATGACTAAGTCTATCGCTTCTTACGGAGCGAGGCCAAGAACAGCAGTCCCACGGCGACAGTGAAAAATCCACTAGGTTCTGGCACTGGTTGCGCCACACCATTGCCAAAGAACGATGACATAATCAGAAAGTCAGCGAAGCCGATCGTTCCATTGCAATCGGCGTCACCATCCGAGTTCGTTCCGGCGAGGCCGAAATTGCCGCTAAGAATGAGGAAATCGGCGAACGAAACGTTTCGATTGAAGTCAAAATCGCCAACGATTGTATTGAAGTTGTTTACAAAGAAATCGCGATCGGCGATATCGATTAAGCCATCCTCATTCAAATCAAAAGTAATGTCGCCCGTTGCGATACCACTACAAATCAAGTCGAGGTCATCGCCATTGAATTCGAGATCATTGCTGTAGTCGGCTCTGAAATTGGGTAGCTGTTGAATACTGACGTCATCGAACCGCGTGCCTCCTTCTCCGAAGTAGGCAACGTTGATCCAGTCTTGTGCGATGAGGCCCGCCGCAGAAATATCAATGGGTTCGGGTATAAGTTCGTCATCGAAGTTGCCGTCGTTGTCGCTGTCAACCTGAAAGTTGCGAATCGTTTGGGCTTCGATATCAAAACCGAGCCGCAGTCCAATACGTGAGTTGCTCTCGTAAGTAGCTTCTGTCTCGAATGCAATTTCCACACCGGTCGGTACGTTGCCGCTAATATCTAAATCGCTCCCTATACCCGCCAAAAAAGTGTTGCCGGTACCGAAGCCAAACCAAAGGGCGCGATCGAGATCGTCAAAGCTGCCATACGAAAGATAGCTCTGCCCGGAACTCGTGGTCAGGTACTCCGTATCAAACGACATGATGATACCGCCTTCGTTTGGCGTCGAGTTTTGTTCCGGAGGAAGAAAGATGTCAGTAAACGCCGTACCAGACGGTAACTGTGCATAGGTGTCAAATCCGTCCTCTTGTCCCCACGAGTTGTTCCCGTCGGCAGGAATGTGAGTCCCAATGAAATCGATGCCATCGCCGTCATTCCAAGAGCCTTCGTCTAACGTGAAAAACGAATTGACGAACTGGCCATGGGCGACCGAGGATGTCCAACAAGTGGCTGCTAGTAACACAAGAAGAAAAACACGGGGAAACAATACTGAGGACATACGCGATCACCTTGCCTGGTCACGTGGTTTTGAGGAGAGTTACATACCGAACAACTGCATCAGCTATCGGGGAGCATTAGTATCGCAAAGAAGACGACGAGTTCAATCAAGTTAGTACAAAATTGTATTAATGATTGAACATTCGTCACCTTTTTGTCTGCCGTTCTCGTCAATGTTGATGATGCTGGTGATCTGAAAACAACATGTGCTTTGCGTCACCCTTCGCAAAGACGTACGCGATGAGATCGATGATCTCTTCACGAGACAATTTGTCTAACAACCCCTTGGGCATCATCGAAACGTCGGATTTTACACGCTCTTCGATTTCGGCTACTGGTATGCCGTTGGCTGCGTTTTTAGCAAGAGGATCCACAACGATATTCACAGTAACTTTGTCTTCCTTCGTAATCATGCCCGTCACGGTTTTACCGCTGTCTAGCACGAAGGTATACGACTGGTATTTTTCTTCGATGTCTTTCGATGGCTCGAGGATCGACATCAAAATGTGTTTGACGTTTTGCTTCTTTGGATCCAAATTCGCCAGGTCTGGCCCAAACTCTTGCCCTTCGCCGTTCAGCTTGTGGCAGCCGGCGCAATTAGCGACTTTGAACAGTTCCTTGCCAACTTCGAAGGAACGATCCATCGGTAGTTTCGGTTGCATCGACGCGATCAAATCGTCGTAGTTCCATTCCTGACCGCGAGTATTCAACTCAAGAAGTTCGTCTTGGATTTCCAGTTTGTTGGCTGCTAGATAAGCCTCTGGGTTCAACTGATACTGTTCAAGATCCTCGACCACATACAATGCACCGTACATACGTCGCCAATGGCCTGGGTAAGTACAGACGTATGGATAGACACCCGGTTTTGTGGGCGCTTCGTACGCAATCGATTGATTCTCGCCGGGCTGTAAGAGTTTGCTTGCCACCAGGACTTTCTCAGACTTAGGAATGTAGTGCCGAGCCATGGCGTCATCGTCGCGGCCGGTTGCCTCCGCCAGTTCTCCGACCTCGGCCAATGAACCGGGAGTCACAACAGCAAAGTTGTGAGGCATCGCATCGGTATTCGAGAAACGGAACTCAACGGGCTTGCCAGCTTGAACGACGATCATCTCCTTGTCGTAAATCATGCGCGTCGGAACCGTTCCGATCGCGATCACGCGGACGTCTAGGTTGCCGAGGCGATTTTCGACTGCCTTTGCTTCGGCTGCTGGTAGCTTCGAAGAAAGCGATTTCGCCAGCGCGATTGCCGTTGTTGCAGTTGCGCCCGTGCGATAACGCGCGGGCATTTCGCTCAAGTATCCGACTAAGTTGTCGACTAGCGACGGAATGTCCTTCGTCGGCCAGTTCGCGGCATCGATTTTTGACAGCGCGTCAATTGCAGATGGTCTACTTTGACCGGACGCAACTAGTGATGACAGGGCTGAGAACTTGCGGCTCTCCTGTCCTGGTATCGAAGCAAGTGCGCGAATCGCTGTGTCATGAAGTGTTTCACCACCGGCAACTGAGAGTTTGTCGGTGGGTACTTTCTCCCAGTCGAATCCTGGCCCCTTCCAACCAGAGGATAGACCTCGCGAACCCGTCGCATTGAAGTATGTCAGAACGTATTCGTGGGCTCCGGGTGTGAGGCGGATTTGTCCGCGCTTGTCCGTCATGCCATGTGTTCCGTCATTGTTGATGAGAAGTTTGCCATCAATGTAGACGCGAGATCCGTCATCCGATTCGACGCGAAACTCGTAAGTACCGCTTTCAGATACTTGAAGCATTCCCGTGAACCGCAACGCAAACGCCTCGCCTTTCTTTCGTTGCGGAATGTCGATCGATACGTCAGGCACAACGCCCACTTCCGCAGGCTCTAGTTTGTCGAGAGTTTCCATCGCGACATTGGCAGGACTCTGGGCGAAATACTCAACCGTCATTCCTTGTTGTCGCAGGTCTGCGCCGGCTGATTCAGCTTGCAGTGAAGTAGGAAGTTCTGAGATAAGGGGTTCGACTTTATCGTACAGTTGAGCACGCGCTTTTTCATTGACGGTGGGAACAGCGTCCAAAAAGTCTCGCAGGCTATCTTTCGTTTTGGACGCGGCCAAAAATGCGTCACCAGGACCTGCGGCCGCAACCCATGTTGCGTAGCCAAGCTGCTTGATTACTGAAGTCTTACCATTGACGGCGAAGTCTTCGATCTTGTCTTTTACTTTTGCCAACTCGGCTGCAGGTTGCGTAGCAAGAATCGAACCCAAACCCGCCACGTTGCCGTCATTCTCGACAGCGTCGTCGATCAGTTTGAGAAGCGAATCGAGCTTATTACTTCCTTCCATTTTCGTGAGACCATCGAGGGCGGTCGAGAGCTGCTTGGCGGTCGCTTCTTTACGTCCCAAGATCGCACGATACACATTCTTCGCTGGTTCGAGTTTCTCCAAATCGTCGACTGAAGCGTTTTGCATAACGTAAGTCTGCGCCGCATCGGAAAGCTTGCGATTTGACTTAATCGTGTCGGCAATCACTTCATCAACGTTGATGTTGTTTTTTCCGTACGCCAAAACGTCGTTCAGCTCGGGGTCTGTATCACGCGTCGCGACTTCGAAAATCACTTCTGCAGCGGCTGCACCCGTAAACTCAACGGCTGCCTTGACTGCCTCTGCGCGAACCAACGCCGAATCGTCTTTCGCTGCCGCAACAAGCGTGTCTTCCCAGTCCTCGATCTTGCCGGCCCAATGCCCAAGTGTTCGCACGGCGGCAGCTTTGACGCGAGGCTCTGTTGCGGCGAACGTTTTTCTGACCAGATCGATATGTGGAATGCGATGTTCCTCGAGCACCCACAAACACTCGAGTAGAGCTTGCGCTTCATCCCGATTTGCGTCGTTGTTTGCGGGGTTCAACTGCGACGTGAAAGCTGCAATGGCTTGTTTCACTTTGGCGCTATCGCGGCCGCTGAGTTCCAAACGTGCTCGGTAGCGAACGCTATTTTCTTTCGAGAAAAAGTTGTTCAGCACTTCTTGAATCGGTTTGTTTTTCATCTTCACCGGCACAAGAGGTTTGCCATCCTTTGCCGAGATACGATAGACGCGACCATGTATTTTGTCGCGGTTGGGATCTCGCATATTGTGCTGCATGTGCCCGATCAGTGTGTTGTGCCAATCGGCTACGTACACGGCTCCGTCGCCGCCCACTTCGATGTCCGACGGTCGGAAGTTCGGGTCACTGGAGCGGACGATGTCGTCTGTTCGTACCGCTGTGATCTCGGCGCCGTTGTACTTCACTTCGTATTGCAACACTCCGAGGAAACCGATCGTATTGCAAATCATGAAGTTGTTTTGGAATTTGTCTGGGAAGTGGCTACTCGAGAGAATTCCCGTGGCGGCAACGGGGCGCCATTCTTTTTTGAACCATTGTTTGTTGCCAGGACGCTGGCCTTTGCCAATGCTCACGTAGCCGCCGGTTCCGCTTGTTCCGTCGTTAGCGAATTGATAGCCCCAACGATCAATCACATCGCCGTGCGGGTTCGGACCGATCGGATATTGAAAGTCGACTTCGAACGTACGCGGGTTAAATCGGTGTACGCCGCTCTGACCGGAGCGATATGTTTGCGTTGGTGTCTCGAACGCCGCGACATTGAAAATTCCACGCGACCAGTTCATCCAACCGTCTGGACTAATGACCACGGCGTTGGCCGAGTGATGCGTGTCAGCGCTGGAAACACCTTGCAGCATGCGAATTTTTTTGTCGGCTTTGTCGTCTCCGTCCGTATCTTTCAAGAACCAAATCTCGGGTGGCGCAGCGACCAATACGCCACCGCCCCAAAATTCGAAACCGGTAATGCTGTTGAGTTCATCGGCGAAGACAATGCACTCATCGGCTTTGCCATCGTTGTTCTCGTCAGGAAGAATCAGAAGTGCATCTTTACGTGGCTCGGCTGGATTCCAGTGCGGGTAGGAGGGCCAAACGGAAACCCAAAGTCGGCTATCGGTGTCGACGGCCATTTGTACCGGGTTGATGAGTCGAGGAAACTGTTCTTCGGATGCGAACAGGTTCACTTCCATTTCTTCGTGAACTTCCATTTTCTGGATCGCTTCCTCACCACCGAAGTAAGGGAACGCGCCGTCTTTCAGGGGGCCCTGCTTGTTTCGTTTCACGACCATTGCTTCTGGCAAGTTGTCGTCTTTTACTTCGAGATCGCTGCCTTTCGCGATTGCCCAGACGCGTTTGTCCCGGTTCTCCGTCATGACGTCGAACATTTCCATCTCCCGCATCATCACATCGGCGTTCGACTGTCCAAACCACGCGAGTTTTGATCGCCCTCCGAACACGTTGTATTCATCAACAACGCGATACCGACTGAACCAATGCAAATTCTTGTCGAGCACCGCTTCGCGAAGTGCTTTGATTTCGCCGTCCGACGGCAGTTCAACCCCTGGCGACACGTTTTCGATAATCGCCTCAGCCAGAGCTTTGTTACCGTGGTCGAGCAAGTGAATACCATTCATCGTGAGTGGCTTGTCTGCTCGCTTGTACAGATCTTGCGAAATCGAAAAGAGGTCGACGCACAGAACGCTTTTTATCTCGCAAACTTTCTTCATTGCTTCGGAATACTTGGCGAGGTTCTTGTTGTTCTCGGTGCCGTCCGGCAGGTGTGGGCTCTTCAGATCCTCATGTGCGATCGGGGTGAACATCATGATGTTCGGGGCTGATTCGCCGTTGTATTTTTTTGCACGCATATTGTCGATCATGTCGGCCAAGTCGTCGCTGAAATTCGTTAGGCCAGCGTCGCCTTTGAGCGATTCGTTGTAGCCGAAGAAGCATGCGACGAAGTCCGCTTCACATTTGGTCAGCCATTGATCGGCGTCACCGAAGTTGTCAGCACGTTGACGGAGATTGATTTCGTCACCGGAGTAGCCCAGATTGCGAAACGTTAGATCCAGCTCGGGCATCAATGCGTGCAAGTACGTTTCTAGCCAACCGTGATGCTGCATGCGATCGGCCAATGTGTTGCCGATGTAGATGACGTGGTCGCCTTTTTTGAACGGTGGCTCTTGCCCCCATGTTGAATTTGCAAGGCAGGCCAAAAGGAGAACGGTTCCGATCCAAATCTTCGTCATGGTAATTTCCTCGGTAAGCGCGGACGGAGGTAGGCGAGGCGTGAATCGCATTAGCGATTTGATAGCGCAGCATTGTAGCCGATTTTTTTCAACTCGGTGTGCAAATGCCAGTGGCAACAAATACCGACGCACTGTCAAAAACGATGGACGGCCAAAAGTTGCCGGCTTCGCTAGTTGCGTTGTTTACGCGATGTTGTTGAAAGTAGGATGGCGGCGATACAAAGCGGAAGGAAAGCATCACTCGCAGGTTCTGGGACCGTTGCGGCCGCGGACGAACTACCAAAGTTTGTCGAGAGCACCAAAAAGTCTGCGAACGCTACGGTGCCATCGCAATCGAGATCGCCATTTCCATATTCAACGTCGTCGCTGTTACCGAAGTTTGTGGATAACACGAGAAAGTCAGCAAATTCGACGCCGCCGTTTGCATCCAGGTCACCACGCAGCAATCCCGTTTGCATGAGTACATCGTCGATCACTCCGTTGCCGCAGGCACATTGCAAGTCGGAACCGTTAACGAAGCCGTCGTTGTTACAGTCGGCGGAGTTCGCCACAAAGAAGGAAGCTGAGCCAATGATTTCATCGAAATTGATGCCCGCCTGTGCGACTCGTGCTCCAGTGAATTCGCCTACCTCGCCTTCGTCAATCGTATAGCCACCCCAACTCAATTCTCCGGTTGTGCCTGCGATTGTGAAGGTCAACAGTTCGACGGGACCGGAAACGGGTTCGCTTCCAAACGCAACGAATGCTTCCGATTCGGTAAGGGTAAGTCCGAAGGTCTGCGTACCAGTAAACGGATTTGATCCGGGGTTTGCGAAGGCCCAAACGGACTCGTTGATTGTTGCATCGACGAATAGTGAATCGGTAAGCGTGAATCCGATTTCTGCGGCCAGCGATCCTTCGCCGGCTGTAAACAACGAAGCGTCCGGAATTACATCAACGCGCCATTGTGGGTTACCACTCTCACTTCCGAGAAAAGTAGCCGACAAACTGGGTTGAGCAAAAGCTTCTGGTTGGAACGCCAACGCGGCCAACATCGCGCCAGCGAAAGCAAACGACCATATAGGATTGAGTGTGAGGTTTCGTCGATGTTGCATGTTTTCTCTCAAACAGATGCCGTTCTTGGCTACGAACAGCATAAGGTATCAACATAAATATGGACCCGTTCAAAATCCAGCAACCGGATGAATTCACTCGAACTGTAAAGATCGTGAATCTTGCGAACGGTCGATGCCGTCCTATTGATTCGTTTTCGACTTCGCGTTAGAAGTCGATGTAAGCAAAGTCACCATCAAGAGGACAGGCAGCAACGAGGACCGAATGTCTGAAAACCCATTTGAGAATAAACAATTCGCACCACAGAAACAGACGAGTTCCGGTAGCAACACTTGGAAGTGGGTACTCGGAATCCTTGGTGGCGGTGGGTTGCTGATGGTCCTGTTGTGCTGTGGCGGTGGTATCGGACTCGTTGGCTTTGGGATGAATATTGTAGAAGAAGACTTGAAGAATCAATTACGCGATAATCCGCAGATCAAAGAGCATATCGGCGAAATCACGAAGTTCGACGTCAACTTTGTGAAAAGCACGGCGAACAGTGACGACGATGTGTTCGTTTACGATGTGGAAGGAACCAACGGTTCGGCGGAACTAACAATCGATTCTGAAAGTGGTGTTGATGGATCAGAGGTCATTCGGTCGGCCTCGATGCGTTTGCCGGATGGCGATGTTGTCGAATTGGAAGTCGACGCCGGTGATTTTGGTGTGGATTTCGAAGCTGAGGAAGAGCCGGAAGAGTTCTAGTTGGTTGGTTGAATTGCACGAGGTTTGTCCCTGCATAAAAAAAGCCCGCCAGCGACTACGCTGACGGGCTTTGGGTTTTCGTCTGACTATGCTAATTCGCCGTCGAAGTCATCTTCCGGGCAAGCATCGTTGTTCGGATCGAACCACTCATCTTTGAACTCAATACGTTGCTTGTGTCGCATTGCGAGGTTCGCGGTGAGTGCCATGATCGCGTCCGCCATCGCAACGGTACCGTTACAGCGAAGTTCGTTCTTACCGGTACGGATGCAGTAGCAGAAGTGCTCCATCTCTTCA
>CAYNJG010000136.1:0-19491 GCA_964397295.1 uncultured Pirellulaceae bacterium | reverse complement strand
GACCTTCTTGGGGAAGCTCGTCATCCATTGACATTGAAATCAGCTTTGTGATTCGGCTGTTATCTACCATCACACTGCCTTTCGTTCGTCACTGTACTGTTTGGGAATTCGATGTGTTGTGGTTCGCCTCACAACACTAAGACGAAACCAAAGTCCTAGCGCTTACATCATCACGAACCCGTCAATTGCATCAAACGGTTTTTGCTGGTTGGAGGGGTTGGTCGCTTTGTTGTTTTGACAGTCACTGCGTTGAAACTATATCGCACGACCGGGCACGTGCCCCACGCGATACCCTGGGTAATTCCCCCCATAGGTCGGTTGTGCAACCTCGGAAATCGGTCGCAGAGATAGCAACCTGGAGGGAGTAACCGCTGCACAATCACGGTCTGCCGCTACAAACTCGCGCGGCAAGCGAGAATTGTCGGCTAGACGGCGGGGGCTTTGTGCCCAGTGAGACAACATCGATTATTTTCTTCTTGATTGAATACAGATCGCGATTGGAGTTTGCATAAGTATTCGCTCGATCAAGTCTATCTGCTGGCAACCGTGGTTAATGCTTTTGGCAGAGCCTGATTCTTCGAGTAGGCGTCACTGCTGGCTCGCCAGCAATGACGCCTGCATTTCTTAGTTGTGGCAAAAGTGCAAGCTAGATTGCTCTTGCTTTCGTGGCCTATTAGTACGACGCTCCCGGGGTGGAATCTCATACGCAACGCTCGAGTTTCCAGCGGTGTAAGCAATCACCCGCTTGTTCCGTCTTCCATGAAATTCTTTAAAAACTTAATGGTTGGTACGCAAGGATGGCAGTAACCAGTCTACGCTCTGCGCGGTTTCCAGCTAACTTGTTCGTCGTTGTTGCGATCGCGACTTATTGCGGGTTGTCACCTATGGCTTTCGGGCAAGAAGCGAGTAACGAAATCGAAACGGAACGTATTGAAACGGATCGTCATGATTTCACACAGTCGACGAAAACGGTTGGTCACGGTAGAGCACAGCTTGAATTCGGATACACGTATTTTTACTCTGACCGGAATGAGGAAATTGAACACGCGCATACCGGGCCGGAAGCTCTGTTTCGATTCGGTATCACGGAACGGACCGAACTCAGACTTCGTTCCAATTACGTTTGGGTGTTCGAAGAAGAAGAGCGAAGGGAAGGCAGCGAGGATATTCGTTTCGCCCTGAAGACTGAGACCAGTGAAGCCGAGGGATTGACGCCCGAATCAGCGCTCGAACTTCGCTTCACTTTTCCAACCGGCGGCGATCCATGGTCCACGGAGGAGATCGAATTCGGATTGGATTTCATCTACGGCTGGCCATTCGCAGAGGCGATGGAACTCTACGGTTCGACCGGGTATTCAACAACGGGGCTTGGCGAGTTCGGGCTCGTTGGCGAAATACCCAGCGAAGATCGCTTCAACACATGGACGCAGTCCGTTGCACTTGGAGTCGAGCTTGGTCCGGTAACCACGATCTACAGCGAGTTTTTTGGCATCTTCACTGACGGTCGAAGCGAGGACCTTGAGCTGGCTTTCTTTAACGTAGGCTTGGACTACTACCTGTCCGATGATTTCGTCCTTGATTTTCGCGTGGGGCTTGGGCTGACTTCAGAGTCCGAAGACTTCTTCGCCGGAATCGGTGGAGGCTATCGGTTTTGATTCATTGCTGTGGTAATTCCGTTATCTACCTACTCCTTACTTACCACTCACCGCGCGCGAAGGCTGTTTGAGTAGAGGGCCATGGACGAGATCATTCAAAGACTGTCGTCGCCATGGGGAATCGGAATTGTCACCGGTTTCCCTGTGCTGTTCATGTTGGTTGGCTTGGTAATCAAACGAAGACGACGAGCTGGCCGCTCAACGACCGCGCCCACGATCATGCGATACCTAGTGCTTCCCACGGCGCTGGTGCATCTGTTGATGCTGAAGGTATTCGGCATCCCAGCCGAGCATATCAGCGCGAAGATCACCGAGACGGTGCTTTCGATTTTTGTAATGTCGTTTCTGATCCATGCGATCAACTATCTTTTCTTCTCCGAACACAACATCATTACCGGCAAGGAGTCGATTCCCAAGCTTGGTCGGGACGTGATTCACTTCCTCCTCAGCATGCTGATCATCGCGTGTGTTCTCTCGTCCGTTTGGGGATTAAACCTTGGCAATCTGTTGACGGCATTGGGCGTGAGTTCGTTGGTGATTGGCCTCGCCTTGCAAGAGCCGCTCGGCAATCTTTTTACGGGAATCTCCTTGTTGATGGCGCATCCCTTTCATAAAGGAGACTGGGTTCAGTTTGATGAAGAGTATGGCAAGGTCATCGATTTTAATTGGCGGTCGGTGAAGATCGTCAACCGCGAAAACGAGATGATCATTCTGCCGAACCATATGATTGGAAAAGCGAGACTGAAAAACCTCAGTCGTCCAAGCCGCGTCCACGCCGAGCGCATTGCTATCGGTTTTTCGTATAACGACCGGCCCCAAGACGTGAAGGATGCACTTATGGAGTTGGCATTGCAAACCGAAGGCGTGCTGCCGCAACCCACGCCCGAGCCGATCACGGCATCGTATGACGATTTCTCTATTACCTACGGCCTTAAGTTCTACATCAGCGACTATCAAGACGTCGTGGTAGTAAAAGATCGGTTGATGACTGCGATCTACGACATGGCTCAGCAACATGAATTCACGATACCGTTTCCGATTCGCGAGGTTCATCTTTCGGATGTCGATGGTGTCACGCGCAAGGACACTCGTGGATCGTGAACTAGAGTCGCAAGGGGAGCTCGAATTCGATTGTGGCTCCGAAGATTCCAGCGTCACCTCAAATGGCGGAGCTCGACATGCCTAAAATCATTTGGCAAATCATTGCCGTGTTGTTGATGATGTACTTCTTCACGCCCTTGCCCGGCTGCACCCTTGCCATGGCAGTAGGTTTGTCGATCCTTGTCTGCAAGAGTCTGCGGTTTGCACTTTTTCTGCAAGGCTGTCGACGTCGATTTGGGTTCCTAAATCGAGTGCTCGAATGGGTTGAAAACAGGCTGGGGAAACGCTGGGCTCAAGGTCTGATGTATACACGACCGGATGCCGACCCGCGTGAGCACTTCGTATCAAAGCGTCCATAGCAACTGCAGCCAGGCAAACGCGCGGGGCTGGCTGCTTCTCCGGACTCTAAATAGAACCACCAGTGAATTGGATCGCAATGTGAATGACTGTGGCACTGGCTCCGCCAGTGGATGCATGATTACCGTGCGAGCTCAAACACTGGCAAAGCCATTGCCATCCGCAATGCTTCGCTTGTCGGTTGGATTTATTTAGGTCCGCACTCGATTCCAAATCGTGGCCATACCAGAGAAAGCCCTTCGTCGTTAGCCTGCCCGTTTGGCGTGTCGATCTCGTTTGCAAAAAAAGAGTTCTTCTGCATAGAACCGCAATCAGCCACACGCAATTGTTGAGTTACTCACTTGTGAGAATCCGTATGACGGCACATTGCGAGTTGAGCCGATCGATTCGACCGCAGCTCCGAACAAAATCGCTTCAGTGACTTTGCGATTGGTTGCACGAACGACTTGACGTGTTTTCCGAATCGCAGCACGATGCATTCGTGAGATGGGAATGCTTAATGATTCACCCAATGTCCGCCAAGGATGCGGCGGCGAAAACACAAAACCAAACGGAGGTCATAGGCCATGTCGGGTGACACCGAATCCGAGGAGATGGAAGCGTCGAGGTTGATTTCCAGTTCCTTTGATCGTGACTTAACTCCTGCTGAGTTGGAACGCCTCAACAAGCTGCTGACGGAAAAACCAAAGTTGCGAATGATCAAGCAAACGATGGAGATTGTGCGCCAACTGATGCATAGTCCAGATTCGTCCGACGAGAATCGAGTTGGCGCTCGGCAGAGTCTTCCGAAAGACGCCCGGTCGAGAATTCAAAAAGTACTTGATCAAGCCACTCGCATTTCGGAATAGTCGCCGGTGGAGATCTCGTAGACCATTGACGGAATGGCTAACTGAGCCATCTAGCGAAACCCGAATTCTTCCAATTCAATTTCACCTTCAGTCGAGGTGTAGGGAACGAACGGGCTCTTCGAGTGCTCAAGGAACTGCTCAGCCACTTCCTGATAGTTTTCTTCGGCTCGTTGCTTTCCCATTTCGAAGAGATCCGGGATGTTTCGAGTGTCCTCCAATGGCCACTTTTCACGCATGCGAAAATTCACGTGCAGGTAGCGATCGCGCAGTAAGAATTTCAGTGGCAAGTGGACGCCTTCCGTCTGAGACATACCCATGACCTCGGCGACTCTTGGAGCCCAATACAACAATCCGGCATCAGCGCCGGGAGGAGCCAGCGAGTACTGCGCTTTGCCCGTGCCGACCGACAGGAGGTGGATTTCGTCCGTTCCGTAGTCAGGAGGCAATCCTTCCTCCTGCTGCAGGTGTCGAATTCGAATTGCCTCAGCGAATCCGAGTAGGCTCGGATCATTCGACCAAATGCCGCCGTCGACATAGTCTTTCCCACGGATGCGGCGATGGGGAAAATAAGTCGGAGCCGCGGTGGCAGCAATCACGACATCCGCAATCTTGATGTCTTCGTCGTGTACCGCTTTCGGCAAGTGACGCGAGCGGAAAACGTGTGGCTCGCCATCGGTGAGGTTTACCGTTGGGATGATCAACCGGGTTCGGTTCAAATCTTTCAGCGTTCGATTGCCATAAGCGATGTCAAAAGCATGCTCTAGAGCAAACGGACAGAATCTGGCGCGGAAGGCGGTATCGAGACTACCGTTCGTCTTCCATCGAAAGACGCGATTCGCGAGCGGATAGATCGCACGCATCAAACCCTTCGCCTTGTAAGCGGGGCGCGGCGAGAAGATGGCCTCACCATGGTCTTCGTAGAACGCATACAACTCATCCGTCGACAAGCCCAGCGCGAGTCCAGCGGCAATAATGCCCCCAGTGGAGGTGCCAGCAATCAAATCGAACGAGTCCACGATCGAACGTCCGGTACGTTGTTCAAGCTCTCGCAAGTAGGCACAAACGAAAGCGCCTCGGATGCCGCCGCCAATTAGTGAGAGAATCTGAAATCTTGCCACGGAAACCACCTTAAGAAAGACTGCGTTTTCGACTCAAAGTTGTGGAGCTGCGTATCTGCTTGTCCACAACCAGAATCAGAGTGCCACTGCACTAACTTGCCCAGCAAGCGGTGCGTCGCAGCTTGACTGACCAAAGCGCACGGCTGGACAAGCCAGCAGTGGAGCTACTCGAAAATCAAGCTGTGACAAAAACACTACCCATATACTACGACGCTTCATCACGAAGTTCGCTTGCGTTGATAGCTCTGAGGTTGCCGGCGACTGACTTGGGGTGCCGTGGAACCGACGATTACGTTAGTAATGCGGGTTGTGCAACTCCCTCCAGTTGAGCGCCGTGCGGAATTCACGCAGAGACGGCAACTGTAAGGAAAATAACGCTGAAGCCGTCTCCAGATATGTAACACTTGTACGGAATCACGATGAACGTAAACATCCGACTGTCAGCCATGCTTGGTCTACTCGCCGCGATCCTCGTCGGCACTGGAGAATTTCTGCTGCACTTCGATCCGCTTGCGCGGTTTGGGGACGGTTATGCATACATGGCCGATATCTCAGATGCTCGGCTGACCGCTGGACACTTCTTTGCCATGGTGGGCATGCCGCTTTACTTTGTTGGCTGCTGGCACATTTACCAGATGCTTAAGCCCGGCGGGAACAAACTCGCCTTCACCGCGTTCTTGATTGGATCGTACGGGTTCATGATGGGGGCTGTTTGGATGGGGTCGCGATCGTCCATCGCCTCCCTTCAGCATTTTCCCGACGTCATCGAGTGCACGAATCTCCAGAGTCTCTACGAACTCCGTTACGAAACATTACTGCAAGGTGTGCGGGTGGGCGTGCTCGCGATGTCGGGCATCATGGCGTACATGACCTTCACGCGAAAAACGCGATTCCCGCGTTGGATGGCCATAACCAATCCATTCGTGCTTGTGCTTGGCAGCTTCCTTGTGTTCGCCGTTGCTCCGGCGGTCGGGAAGTACGTCATGCCCATTGCAATGAATGTCGCGTTCGGAATCTTCTACTCGCTGTCGCTAATATTCGGTGACACCAGACCGGAAATAGTCGCAAATTCCGCCGTAAATCCCTAATCACAGATCCGCTTTCGCTTTCGATGGGAGACGATCGAGCCGAAAAGCCAAATAATACACACGACACAACGACGTTTTAATTGAGGACCAAGACGATGGCCGACCCCGTCAACAAACACGAAGAAAAGTCAGCCGACGCCACATCGGCTGCACAACCAAAGAAGAAGACTTGGAAGCGATTCCTCAAGTTCCTTCCACTCATTCCGTTGACACTAGTCTCGTTGGTGATGCTGCGATTCAAACTGGATGGGAATGTTGACTACGACGTCTCGACAGCAAACGTCACCATCCCCAAGTTTTCCGAAGTTGAAATCGACTTCGCGCATCACTACGAAAAGCCAACATCCATTCAGACGGCAGGCGGAGCCATCATCGACGTTGACGGCCAAGGCGCCGAAGAACTGTTCCTCGGCGGCGGTGAAGGTCAGGACGATCATATCTACCGATTCGAGGGTGGCAAGTTCGTCGATATCACGGCATCGACTGGCTACGAAAAGACTGAGACCGAAGCCACGATGAGCGCGACTTCGCTGGACGTGGACAAGGATGGCGACGACGACTTGATCGTGACTCGCACGAGCAGCATTTGGCTCTACACGAATGATGGCGGCAAATTCAGCGGTCAAAATCTAAATGCGCCCATCGCCGAAGACACGACGCCGCTGTCGATCGCTATTTCCGACGTGAATCGCGACGGCCACTTTGATATGTATGTCTGTGGCTACATTCGCAAGGAGCTTATCGAAGGTCTGAATATCTTCAACCAAGAAGGCTACGGTGGAACGAGCGCACTGCTAATCAACAATGGCGACAACACGTTTAAGGACGCGACGGAGGAATCCGGATTGTTCTACAAGCACAATACGTTTCAGGCGGTGTTCTCCGACGTAGATAACGATGGACTCGAAGACCTTGTTGTGGCTCACGACACGGGCCAAGTTCGGACGTGGAAGAATCTTGGCGGGGTGAAATTCGAAAACGTCAAGAATCCCAATTCGGATGTCTACAGCTATCCCATGGGTATCGCGGTTTCGGACTACGACAACAATGGGCTCGTCGATTTCTTCTTCTCGAATACGGGAACGACTGCTCCGGCGTTCATGGCTAGCGGTGACTTGCGTGCCGACCAGACCTACTATCCGAAGTGGATCATGTTCCGCAACGACGGCGACTTCAAGTTCACCGACTCAGCCGAAGAGGTGAAGGTCGCAGACTACGAGTTCTCTTGGGGAGCGGTATTCGAAGACTTCAATCTCGACGGTCGCCCCGACTTGGTCGTCTCCGAGAACTTTGTGGACCTCCCGCCACACAAGCTTCCGTTCTTGCGTCTGCCATGCCGCTTCATGATTCAAAACGAAGCGGGCGAGTTCGCTGCGGTCGGAGCCGAAGCTGGAGTCGTCAACAAGCGATTCAGTATTGCTCCACTAACCGCCGACTTTAACCTCGACGGAGCTCCCGACCTTGTGCATGTCAACCTTGCGGGCAAGTCAAAGGCTTTCATTAGCGAGAGCGGTTCGACGAACTTCATCAAAGTTAAACTGCCAAACACCGCGGCTTCGGTAGGAGCCATGGTCAAGGCGGAGCTTTCCGATGGGCGGACGTTGTATCGACCATTTGTGAAAGGCGAAGGGCTGTGCTCCGATTCGACACCGATCATCACATTCGGTACCGGCGGAGCGGACGTGACCAAGGTCGAAATCAAATTTCTCGACGGTCGCTCGGTTACTGGCAAGCCATCGGGCGCGGGTTGCACCATCGCCGTGGACAACGACGGCAACGCGTCAGCGTCGCAATAACAACAGGACGCAATCGAGCGGCGGATCGGATTCGCCGCTCATTCGTTATCAAAACAAGGATTGAAGTCATGGTTCGAATTGCTCTGTATGCGTTGGTCGCCTTTGGAGTCTGGAGCGGCGCCAAATTGTCGTACCAACATTTTCAGTCGGGCGAAGCGTGTCCAATCTTGGGTGTGGTGCCCGCGTGCTACATCGCCTTCGCTGGGTATCTGGCAATCGCCGCAGCATTGATTATTCCATTGATGTCCGGCCCACAACTGAGCTGGCTGTTCTGGACAGGACTCGCGGTAGCCGGCGGGCTCGCGCTGCTCGGTTCGGCGTTCGAACTCATGCGGGGCAACGTTTGCCCTCGTGCTTTCGGTTGGCTGCCAATGTGTTACGTCTCGCTTGCATTCAGCGTGATTATTGGTGTCCTTTACACACGCCTTCCTGCGTCCGTCGTTGAAGCGGTCACCTCGTCGTAACTCTCTCGTTTCTTTGTCCCACTGCTGGCTTGCCCAGCAGTGCTGTTGTGGAGGACACTGCTGGGCAAGCCAGCAATGGCACACAAATTCCAGGGCTGACAAAGCACTAGTGGCGAAGGGAATCGACTGCCTGCGAGCATGTTGTGACTAAGGATGGAAAACGAAATGACAACTCAGAACCAAGTCACCTATCGTGCCTGCAACTTGTGTGAAGCGATTTGCGGCCTGACGATCGAGCATGACGCGGAGAAAGTCATTTCGCTGAAGGGCGACCCGGACGATCCACTGAGTCGCGGTCATCTCTGCCCCAAAGCGATCGCTTTGCAAGACGTACACGCCGACCCGGATCGATTGAAGCTCCCGGTTTGCCGTAAAGATGACGGCACATTCGAGCCCATCGAATGGCGGGACGCGTTTGATCTGCTCGAAGAAAAGTTCGCCCACATCCGTTCCCAGCACGGCGACGATGCGGTCGCGTTGTACCTTGGCAATCCCACCGTTCATAACTACGGAGCGTTGATCTTCCAACGGTTCATCAAAGAGTCACTCAATACAAAGCACCGCTTCGCCGCCACGTCGGTCGATCAGTTGCCGCACCACTTTGCCGCGAGTCAGATGTTCGGTCACGGATTGATGATTCCGATTCCCGATATCGACCGTACGAATTTCATGTTGATGTTGGGCGCCAACCCCGCGGCGTCGAACGGGAGCCTGATGACGGCTCCCGATGTGAAGAACCGCATGAAGTCGATTCGTGAGCGCGGCGGGAAAATCATCTTGATCGACCCGCGAGCCACCGAAACGGCAAAGCTGGTTGATGAACATCACCACATTCGCCCCGGCACGGATATGTATTTGCTGGCAGCGATCTTGCATGAACTGTTTCGCGAAAAGCGTACGCGGCTGAACCGCTACGATGGTTACGTGAATCACGTCGCGGAGCTGGAAGCTGCGGTGGCAGAGTTCACGCCCGAACTCGCGGCCAGCAAAACACAAATCAGCGTCGAAGCAATACGCCAGATCGCTCGTGAGTTCGGCGAATCGGACCAAGCCGTGATTTACGGGCGCATGGGAGTATCGACTCAGGCCCATGGCGGACTCTGTCAGTGGCTGATTAACGCGATCAACCTGGTGTCCGGCAACCTCGATCAACCCGGTGGTCAGATGTTCGCGTCGCCGGCGGTGCCCTTGGTTGGTCGCCACGGCACCACGCACGAGTACGCCCGCTGGCATTCACGCGTGCGCAAGTTGCCGGAGTTCGAGGGCGAGTTGCCGGTGTCCGTAATGGCGGAAGAAATGCTGACGCCGGGCGAAGGTCAGATTCGCGGCTTGATTACGAACGCGGGCAATCCGGTGCTCTCGACACCCAACGGCACGCAACTCGAAAAGGCGCTTAGCCAACTCGACTTCTTTGTGGCGATGGATATTTACATCAACGAGACCACGCGGCACGCCGACTTGATCTTGCCCTCACCAACGGGTTTGGAGTCGGATCACTACGACCTCGCCTTCAATGCACTCGCCGTACGCAACGTCGCTAAGTACTCGCCGGCATTGTTCGAGCCGGTCGAAGGTTCGCTCTACGACTGGCAGATTATGAAGGAAGTCGCCAAGCGGTTGATGCCAAAACCGAGTGGACCAATCGAACATGTGAAACGACGACTCAAGCTTTGGATGCTCGACTGGCTCACTCCGCAACGCGTACTGAATCTTGGGCTGGCCACCGGACCATATGGCGCATGGCGACGGCCATTCAGTGGCGGGTTGAATTTCAAGCGAGTCAAAGCGGCCAAGCACGGCGTGGACCTTGGCGAGCTGCAGCCTCAGTTGCCGGGACTCTTGCGAACGCGCGACAAGAAAATCGATGCGGCACCTTCTGTCTATTTAGATCGAATGCGTGAGCTTGCCGGCGAGCTTCAAGATCAAACGTCCAACGCGGAACAAAACTCATTTGCCCTCATCGGGCGCCGCCACCTCCGCAGCAACAACTCGTGGATGCACAACAGTCAACGTTTGGTGAAGGGGCCGGACCGCTGCACGCTGATGATGCATCCTGACGACGCCGACGCACTGAGCCTGACTGATGGCGACGAAGTCCGCATGTCCTCGCGAGTCGGCGAGGTTGCGGTGCCGCTCGAAGTCACCGACGCGATGATGAGGGGCGTTGTCAGCTTGCCCCACGGATATGGCCACCATCGCGAGCAGACGGAGTTATCTGTCGCCGAGCAATTCGCCGGAGTCAGCATCAACGACTTGATGGACGATCAAATTGTCGATGCCATCACCGGAAATGCGGCTTTCTCAGGTCAGTCCGTCACCGTGACCCGCATCTAAATCGTCGGAGGGAATCTTGAACCAAAACGACTTTGTCGAACGGCAGATCACTTCCAGCATGAAGATGATTCTGCGCGGCGATCCGCAGCACCTTAGCGAACCACTCTTCGCCATCAACTGGTTTGATACGCGCCCAGCTTGGCTCTATCACCTTTACAACTTTCTTGCTTCTAGCCGACTCAAGAAGATCGGTGGGCGAGCGTATTTCAAAGGTCAGGTGACGCGCACGTTGTCCGGCGACGAGACCATCGCGCGAAAACACCTGCTGATCGTCAATTACCCTTCAGCAAACCATTTTCTCAGTCTCGTCGCCGACAAAGTGTTTCTCGCTTTCAGCGTATTGCGAATGCTGTCGGTGCGGCGATTTTCATTTGTGATGCATCGTCGGTTGGAAGAGAAGGAACTCCCGCGGGACGCTGACCGAGTCTATGCAGTCGTGCATTTCGCCGCCGATGAGCCGCAGACCGTGTTGCAAATGATCGAGACGACGGCAAGTGACCTCAATATCGATGTCGCATTCAAGGGACAAGAATCCGTTCGCGTTTTCACTGAATCGCAAAGCAAAGACTCGCCGGTAACCGAAAACGCAATGGAATTCGTAACTCCGAGCACAATGCTGCTGGCGGCGGCGAACGACGAGCAATTAATCGAGTGCTTTCGAAGCGACGCGATGCAAAACGCACTTGCCTCGACGACTCAACATTACGCGGCCTTACTTCGCCGTAGCGTTTAGGAAAACACATGCGATACATCATGGTTACGGGCGTCTCCAGCGGGATCGGATATGAACTGGTCCGCTATTTTCTGGACAAGGGCGACGTTGTTTTTGGCAGCGTACGTTCGTCCAAAGATCGAGAGCGATTGGAAAAGGATTTCGGAGACAAGTTTCACTGTCTGGAATTCGATGTAACCGACGCGGTGGCGGTCCGGGCTGGCGCTGAGCAGGTTCAACGAGAACTCGACGGGCAACTGCTTACAGCGCTGGTCAACAACGCCGGCATGGCACTGGCTGGTCCACAGGCACTAATCGACGACGATCGCTTCGAACACCAACTGCGCGTGAACGTCGTGGGATTGCGATTAGTCATCAACGCCTTCCTTCCGTTGTTAGGCGCGTCACTGGATCGACCCGCCGACCAGAAGCCGGGAAAGATCATCAACATGAGTTCCATTTCTGGGATTCTGAATTCACCGATCAATGGCTCGTACTCGATCGCAAAGCATGCCATGGAAAGCATTGGTGAAGTCTACCGCCGCGAACTCATGATGTACGGCATCGACGTTGTGTCGCTTCAGCCCGGCCCGATTCAATCGCGAATCTGGGAGAAGAACATCGGTTCGATGGATGAGTTCGCCGACTCGGACTACGGCAGCATGATTCGACGAGTCGAAGCGATCATGCAGAAAGCCAAAAAAGACGCGCTACCTGCCTCTGTTATCGCGAAGCTAGTCGATCGCATCATCCGTTCATCTCGTCCGCGAACGGCGTACATCGTGCATACGCGAACGTGGCCGGTCTACATTGTCTCGCACTTGCTACCGGCTCGTTTCGTCGATCGAATGATGCAGCGTCAGTTGGGAGTCCGCGAGAAAACTAGTTCCGCGCGGTCTGTGATTCCCAAGTGGCTTATGCAAGTTGTTGCTGTGTTCCTCATTCTTCTGTTCTTCACTCCGCTCCCCGGCGGGACGGTTGCCTTAGCCATCGGATTGTCGATCTTGGTCTGCACGAGTTTGCCATTCGCACTCTTTATCCAGGCGTGCCGTCGTCGTTTTGCTGCGTTCAACAAAGGCCTGAAGTGGGTCGAAGACAAAATGGGCGAACGGTGGGCTGGCGGCTTGATGTACACGCGACCCGATGCTGATCCCAGAGAGCATGTACGCTGATCGGTTCGTGTATAGCAGAACCGTTTAGACAGATTGCAAGTGACGATGAATAGATATGAACGAACCTAGTGCTCACATAGACCAACCTGAATGGGACATCGGGTTCGAAAGGATTCCCACGGTAGACTTCAGCGACGACGATAACATCGCGCGCGTATCGAACTTTCGCAACTTTCGTTTCGAATGCAACGGGATTCATGTGCCTCGTTGGGAGACGCGTGAGTTTCAGCTCGACAAAGTTTGCCATCTGGACTTCATCGTGGTGCCGTTCGCCAAGCAAGCACATTTGGCTCACACGATGGTTAGCTTCGGGTTCGAATCGGGTGAGTATCTGTCGATTTCGGTGGAAGCCCGGCGTCACTGGCAGCAACCGTACTCGATCGTCAAAGGGGTGTTCGGCGCCTATCCGCTTATGTATGTCATTGCGGACGAGCGAGATACCATCGGTGATCGAACGGAATGCCGACAAGACAACGTGCACCTCTACCCGTCGGCGGCTTCCGCTGATCAGGCGCGACAGTTTTTACTTGCCATGCTTCGTCGCGCGAAGCGGTTGTCGGAGCAGCCTGAGAGTTACAACACCCTGTTCAACAACTGTCTGACGAATCTGCGCGACCACGCGAACGAGATCTGGCCTCGACGAGTCCGCTGGAGTTGGCAGGTGCTTCTCACAGGCCACGCGGCGCAACTGGCCTACAAAGTTGGTTTGCTGGAAGAGCACGAGTCCTTCGATTCATTGAATGCCAAGGCGAGTATTACGGATTTGGCTCGCGGAAACTGGCACCGTGAGGACTTTTCACAATTGATTCGAACGAGATGGCCTCAATGTGCCGATCGCGTTCGCGCATAGCGTTTTTCTGTTCTCTGTAATGAGACACCGCTGTCGCGCGAATTCGCCGGAGGCTAGCCCGGCGATCACTTCTCTTGCTTCCACGGAAAGAAAAAATTCTCCACACCCTCAAGATTGGGAGCAAGCGATGGATGATGCCGAAGGCAGACCGACGTCATGTCGTTGTCAGCAATCCAGTCCATACCGACTTGTGTGTAGATTTCAGGACGATAGTCAACGGTGAAGAAGCGGTCGCTTTTCAGACGCCGGGATGCCATGAGGATGAAGACGCGAAACGCAGTGTCACTAAATCCAAAGCCATCCGGTAACGGCTC
Organism: uncultured Pirellulaceae bacterium; assembly: GCA_964397295.1. GTDB lineage: Bacteria > Planctomycetota > Planctomycetia > Pirellulales > Pirellulaceae > CAYNJG01. Next base: position 5,682 of record CAYNJG010000136.1, on the reverse strand, counting down.
GGCAAGCAAACCAACCAATGTGTCAACACGGTCGATGTCGTGGTCATAAACTTCCGCAATCTCTTTGCTGAGTTCCGGATCGTCCGTCAATTCCTCGAAGGTCTTCACGCGAGGCATATGCAACGATTCACGAAAATCGTTGTAGCGCGGTACTCCACGTCTTCGGTCTCTGATTATATCGATCACTGCGAGATCAATAGTCTCTCCCGTCAGGCGTTGTAGATTGCGTAACGTATTGGGGAAGTTCTTGAGGCGGATCTGTCCCGGATTCATGCGACCGAAAGAATAGAGTAGGTCGTCCATCGGGTGTTCGTGTGTAACGCGTCGAGTAGCGATGCCTTGGATGTCTGTGAACGGAAGCTCATCGCGGATCGAATCAGTCGCGCGTTCTTTCAGTTGAATGTCATCGGGGATCAAGGGATGCAATCGGTACACCGATACAAATTCTTCCGTAAGGGTATAGGGAGCTGCATGGTGCTCTGTTTCGGAACCAAGAATTCCACTGAGCACTTCCCCTTTACCGATTCGACCGAACGCTTTCCCAAATTTTTCACCAAGGATTCCGTACCAGTTGCCGTTCATGGCAACCTTGATGGTTGGGTGTTGCAAAATCGCCGGAGTCCACTCCACGGTGTGAATCTTTGCGATTAGTGCCGAGTTAATGAGGCGTGCTGTGTCGAAAAGCCGCTCGTCCGTCCATGGTAGATCGTTGCCCTTGCCATCGGGAAACCCGCCAGGTAATCGCTCACGCAGGTGGTCGCAGATCGCGTTGTGCTCGAGGGTGAACAGCGTATGCAGCATGCACAGCCCCAGCCAGTAGTTGTCGCTGAACCCCGTTAGATCGATTCCGCCATTCTTTCCATCGGGATCGGCGAACATGGGATTGGGGTCGGGAGGCAGTAGGCCGTTTGAATCTACGTGGAGCTTTCCATTTTTGAATGTCCGCAGTTTGTGCTGAAGTTCTTGCGAGCTTCCGTAGATCTGTGAACCGTCCCACCAGTGCGACTCGGTGTTGCGATGGACGGGAATACCGTCAATCACTTCGTCACGCTCCAGCGTGCGCAAACGCATCGGGCGTTCTGGCCATTCGTCGTCTTCGCCGAGCGGAATATCAATCCATTCCTTGTAGTTGCGTTCATGATTCATCCAACCGTGGACTTGAAACTGGATCCACGACGCAGCGTGAAGGTTGAGGAACGGAACTGGCTTGAAGGTATCTCGCGCCAATAGCCTGCGGCTGATTTCTCGTGGGTTGGGCTCCAGCAGCGTGTCCGATTCATCGGGGCGTGAGTATTTGTGGTCGCAATTGCGTCCAAACCTTATGCCTGACATTCCCATCTTCGGCTTCGACAAGTCGTTGTAGCTGCCGTCATCCGAACGAGCCCTCAGCCAGCGTTCCGCCGGGGGCGGCATTTCCTGTTCTTCTTTCGTTTCCATGTCGAACAGGTTGTTCGAACGCAAAACGTTGCGGAACGCCAGTAGATTTAAGATCCCGATAGGCCACCAAAGCCGGTGCCACTGAACTCGGCGATTGACGTGACCGAAAACCCACGACAGAAAACGAATGGCTGGGTGTTGCTTCATGCTCTCTCACCTTTGCTATTTGTAAGCTGCAAGCGATTTCGAATCTCTTCAACCCGTTTTCGATTCACGCCGTGATCGCCATACCCCACGCGAGACGCTGATCGAACGTGCGCGATATCGCCATCGACAAGAAACTCAACATCATCGACGAATCCGATCAGGGCGGATCGAAACTCCACGTGGAGGTAGTGATCCTCGGTCGTGATCAACCTAGCGCGATCCATCGACTTCACCGTCTCGACCAACCTATCAATAGGCTTCGGGCCGAGCCCGGTAAGTGGCTCGACGAAATGAGAAGTCTCCTGCTGGCAAACGGAACACACGCAATTGGGACGAGTGCCGCACGCATCGCCACCAGCACTCGAAGACAATTTGGGAAAGCGTTTCTTGAACATGATCTCAAAATGTAAAAGCGGCTGTAGTTGAGGTTTGTTGAGCCAAAGAAAGGTCAGACTAACATTCGGACGCGTCCCGACTTGATCTCATACACGCATCCAATGATGGTTGTGCGATTTGCTTTCTCCGCTGCAGCGAGGTCAGGGATTTTTCGAAGTTGTTGCACCGAGGTCCTGACATTCTCTTCGACGGCCGTTGTTAGCCTTTTCTCAAATGGCTGCTCACTTTTGGGAGCGGATAGACCAGGCTTGATCCGACCGACCAACGCTTGAATCTCATTCGGCTCGTTTGCTAATCTGTCGTCCGGCTGGAGTGCTGCCGTTACCGCTCCGCAGCCTTCATGCCCCATGACGACAACAAGCTTGGTGGCCAAATGATCGACACCGTATTCAACGCTGCCAGCAACGTCGGTATCAATCACGTTTCCGGCAACGCGAACGACGAACAGGTCTCCGAACCCTTGATCGAATAAGAGTTCAGGCGGCACGCGCGAGTCACTGCAACCGAGGATCGTTGCAAATGGTTTTTGCCCCGCAGCGAGTCGCTTTCGCCAGTCGTTGCCAAGGTGAGGATGTCGTAGCTTTCCAGCGACGAAACGCTCATTGCCTGCTTTCAATCTGCTCAGTGCATCCTGCCCGCTCTCTGGTGCCGACGGTTCTGCCGCCTCACCACGTTGACGCCAGCCAATACCGAAAGCGGCAACCGATGCGCCGAGGCCAGCCAACTGAAAGCCGCGCCGTGTTATCAATGACTTATCCATGCTGTCCACTCCATTGAAATCCAAGTGTCCCTAACCAAAACTTAATTGCTGCCCCAGCATCAGCATCGCAACGAGTATAAACAAGCCCCCCAACGCACGCTCGAGGGTCTTCTGCGAAACTCGACTGGATAACAGCGGACCGAGTTGACCACCAATGATCACGCCCGGCACAGTAAAGGTCACAATCTTCGTTACCTCACTGAGTGCTTCCGGCCCCGACTGAAAGAAGCCGAAGAGATGCCCGGTAGCCGCAGACAAAGCGGTACCAGCGACAGCAAAAACGCTTGTCGCCACTGCAACTTTGCTGGGTACTTTGCAGCGCTGCAGTAAGAAGTAGCTATTCAATTCGCCGAGGCCCGTGGATATGGCTCCGGTGAACAGGCCTCCAACGGCGGCAACCAACATACCGACTCGCTTATCGCAGACGGTGTAGCAGAACTTTTGTCCATTCGCATCGACGATACATCGTTCCGAACCCGATGCCGCGTCTTGCTCAATCGATTTGTCGGCGGATTCTACTTCCTCGTGTCCCGGAGATCGCAGCAAACTAAACGCAATGGCCAAGAGCCCCATCGCCAAAATGACCTTCAGCGTATTCGGGTCGAAGTACTTGGCCACGACAACACCCACGATGGCCATCGGTACCGATACCACCAGCATTGTGGTCGCGAGCTTATAGTCGATAAGCTTCTTGCGCATGTACGCGACGACGCCACTGGAGAAACCAAACACTTCGGTGATCAGCCCCGTGCCCACCGCAATCTCAATGGGCAGCTTCAGCCACAAGAGGAAAATCGGCGCGAAGAACGTCGCTCCTCCGACACCCGAAGCCATGGCGATCATGGCGATCACGGTCGCCACAGGGAACATGTACCAGTATTCAAGAGACATCGTTGCCCTCTTCGAGGTCGAATGACTGCGGCAGTTCATGCAAGAGTGGCACTGACCCTAAAAGCACCATTTGCCGTGTGGGATGTCCGATGCGTGCGTGATCTCTCGCCTTGCTATGGAATGCTACCCCATCGACGCTTAGCTAATAAGACGAGAAACTTGGGATGTTGCTTACACAGTTAGTTTTTGATGCAGTTTGTGGAAAGGGAAAACTGAGCTGCCGCAGAAGACCGGAAGGTTATAAAATGTGCAGACGCGTTGCCAACTACAAGATGCGAGCAATCGCGTGGATGTTGCGTATTAACGCCAGATAGTGGAGGCTACCATCTCGCAGCCATCGAGAGAGAAAGTCTCCTGAAAGGACTTCATGAAAGACAGTATTCAACTCCAGCCGTACAACGAGCACAATCAAAAACTCGAATCGCACGTACATCCACCGGACTGGAAGAACCCCATTCCAAATGGACGCTACAACCTCGTGGTGATCGGCGGCGGGCCAGCGGGTCTTGTGACGGCCGCTGGTGCGGCGGGAATCGGTGCCAAAGTTGCTTTGATTGAACGCGAGCTCATGGGTGGCGACTGCCTGAATGTGGGCTGTGTGCCGTCGAAGGGAGTCATTAGCGCCGCCCGTGTCGCCGCGACGGTGAAAGCCGCTGAAGAATTTGGTGTGAAAGTCCATGGCTATGATGTTGACTTTGCCGCCGCGATGAATCGAATGCGTCGATTGCGGGCTGAAATGAGCCACCACGACTCGCCGTCTCGATTCACCGAATTGGGCGTGGATGTCTATTTGGGAAGCGGGAAATTTACAGGCGAAGGCGAAATTGAAGTTGCCGGTCAAAAACTGCAGTACAAGAAGGCCGTTATCGCGACGGGAGGCCGAGCCGCAGAACTGCCAATTCCGGGACTCAAAGAAGTCGAGTACCTGACAAACGAATCAATTTTTTCTCTTACCGAGTTGCCACAACACTTGGTCGTCATCGGCGGCGGTCCCATCGGTTCGGAGATGGCGCAGAGCTTCGCTCGCTTCGGCGCAAAGGTCACGCAGATTGAGATGGCGCCACGTATCCTTGCACGAGAGGAACAGGACGCTGCGGAAATCGTGCAGGCAGCCATGGCGAAGGACGGTGTCGAGTTCCTGTTGAACGCGAAGACTACTCGCGTGGAGCAACGTGGCCAAGAGAAAGTCATCTTCTACGAACAAGACGGCGTCGAAAAAGAGGTCGTGGGTGACCAGTTGCTGATCGGCATCGGTCGGTCTCCGAACGTTGAAGGACTGGGACTTGAAACCGTCGGCGTGAAGTATGACGCTCGGAGAGGCATCGAAGTCAATGACAATCTACGAAGCGCCAATCCGAATATCTTTGCGGCGGGCGACGTGTGTACGAAATACAAATTCACGCACTCGGCTGATTTCATGGCGAGAATGGTGATTCAAAACGCGCTCTTTCCCGGACGAGGAAAGGCAAGTACGCTTACCATACCTTGGGCAACGTACACCTCGCCTGAGTTGGCTCACGTCGGCATCTATCCGAGTGAAGCCAAAGAGAAAGGCATCGAATTGGACACGTATACGCAGCCGTTTGATGGAATCGATCGCGCGATTCTGGAGGGAGAGACCGATGGCTTTGTCCGCGTCCACACGAAGAAGGGCACCGACAAGATTCTTGGTGCGACCATCGTCGCTGCGAATGCGGGCGACATGATCGGCGAGATTACACTGGCCATGAAATACGGAATCGGACTAGGTAAAGTTGGCTCGACGATTCACCCCTACCCCACGCAGGGCGAAGCCATACGCAAAGTTGGTGACCTGTACGGCAAAACGCGACTCACGCCGTTTATTAAGAACATGTTCGACAAATGGCTGCGTTGGCAACGCAAATGAGCTCCTTAAATTAGCTAACGCAGTCGCAAAGGTTTCACGTTGTGAACAACACTGTAAACTTCGTTTGTAAGCAGAATCGTTGTTTCACCGTCATATACCTAATAGTCGCATACGACAGTCTAAGTCTTCGAAGGATGTATTAAGTAGTGGATATAGGTAGCAC
>CAYNJG010000135.1:0-19561 GCA_964397295.1 uncultured Pirellulaceae bacterium | reverse complement strand
AGATCGCCGAAAGTTGTAGCGTTGATCTCATTGGTTCGGTCATCCATCGTTCGTAGACGTTGAACTTTCGTCAGATAGAATCGATACGGACAATTCAAATACCGTGCGAAGTCTGAAACACTGAGTGATTCGATGGGGCACGTTTCTTCCACCGGTGGTTTTGGCACCTCGAACTGCATTGCGTCAGATTGAACGGGCATTACGATCGGTTTGCAATCGCTGGCTCCTTGGAACAAACGCAGGCAGCGTTCGGGCAGTTTTTTTCGGTCGCATGCCATCAGTAATCGACTAGGTCTTAGCGGATCATTTGATGCGGCGCGACGGCCAACGATAAACCGCACGGCCATCCGCGAGTTCAGCAGGACGTGAACGGCATAGGCATCGCGTGCGTAACGACGTGCGTTGTCATCGAGTCCTAAAGCTTGCCGGAATGTGTTCGGCAAGAATACGTCGGAACTCACGCTCCTCGGAACGACTCCATCGTTCATGCTTGTCACGATCGCAACTTTTGCATCGTCTAGCGGCAAGTCCAACCACCCCACCATTTCGACCACATTTTCACCAGACGCGGGAGGAAGCTCGTCTTCGTCGACTTGGCTTAGCAGCATCAATATCGCTGTCGACGCAGCAACATCGGGCGTCAGTGACTCTGGTAGGTCCGCAAAACGCTCGACGCTTTGGTTGATTTGTTCGCAGGCTTTCAACGTCGCGCGATCATGTTCTTTGTCGAGGTTTAGCTGTCGACGATCGTACAACTGCATCAGAACTTCATGAATCAATTCGCCCCATGCGGCGGGTTTCTTCAGCGTTGGCTTTTGTTTTTTGCTCTTGGGAGATTGTCGGCCCGCAAGAGGTTTCAAAAGCTCGCAAATCAATTCAATGGCCTTCGGCAAGGTACCTGCGTGGGGGCGTTTCGCATGAAGCGTGTCGGGAAGGTGTTTGTCGAAGTATCGATCGAGCTCCTTCACCGGATCGGATCGGTAGTCCTTGTTCCTAAGGTACTGCTGCGTATCTGTGTGACGCATCAATTCGGCAAGAGGTTCGTAGCGGAACGAATTTAAGTACTCAGCGGCAAGGCGAAGCCATTGAAACGGCGGGCTTGCCGTCAGCATACGTCCTGGACCCCATCGCACGTTTACATCGAATTGCTTGAGCTTACTTTCGACGTAAGGAACCAACGCTGCATCGGGAACACCGATCGTAAAATCTTCGGGAGCATACTGCCCATCGAAACCATCCATTGCATAAACCACGGCATCGGCCTGATTGGACGGTCCATCCGCAAGCAAGATCTGATGATCTTCGACGTTCAGGTTGTGCGATTGCCATTCGTCTGGATCGACGCATCCGAACTCGTCGAAGTAATGGCTCATGTTCGCATCGTTCACAACTAGCGACGTAACTTTGTCTCCGATCTGGGCAAGCATTGCTTTAGTCGTTCGAGACAGATCGACCGCGCCCAACAAAACGAGTTGGCCGTCGAAGCTGCACTCGTTGTTGTCGACCGCGAAATTCCGAGCGGTCTGGCGATCCCAAAGCTCCAAGTTATGCAGTAGGTCCAAATAGTCTCGCTGGATCTTCGCGAGCGCGTTCCATCGGGCGAAATCGCCGAAGCCTTCCAGCTCCTTACCTTGTTCGGCAACGGCTTTGAAGTCGAGTCGATGTTCGGTTAGCTCAAGGTGTTGTCGCTGAAGCAACGCACCTAATTCCAGCCAACGCGGATCTGCTAGCGTATCGGGATACTGAATGATTACTTTCTTCAGCGTTGCGCGTGGCGTACTTTTTAGCGCCTCAGCCCAAGCAAGTTGCTGCACGAGCGCGGAAGCGAATGGTAATTTTCGTTCGTAGAGAAGTTCCGGCAAGCTGTTGATCGTTGTAACTTGCGGAGGAAAGACAGCGAGTTCACGTTTTTCCGCGACCTCGATCAGGATTTCTCGTAGTCGTCGACCCGCGCGGCGGTTGGGTAAGACAACGGTGTGGTGTGTGAGATCGACCAAGCCGTCGGACACGAATTTCTCGCACAGATAGTCGGCGGCCCCGGCCAACGCTCCGACCTTCCACCCCAAAAAAACGCGATTCATCGTCGCCCCGCTTGTCTAAATCCTTAACCTTGGCCACTCCATTTGGTCCGAGATTCTAACAGATACGCATCGAACCGAGCAGCAGTCACAATTATTGGTGGCGGTAGTGACACGTTAGGTCTAAGAGCGGTTTTTGCGAGAAAATGGAGTCGCCAGCGCACGACTAGAATAGGAAAACGGCACGACTTGCGTCGTGCCGTTTCGAAATTGCTAACAGCGTTAAGTGGCTTAGTGAACTTGTTTCAGCTCTACTAAGAAGCGCAAATCTGAGTTAGGAGGAATGGCTCCGGGCGCGCCGCGTTCACCGTAAGCGAGTTCGGAAGGAATGTGGAGTTCGATCATTCCACCTTCTTTGACGAGCTGTAGTCCCTCAGTCCAACCGGGGATGACCTGGTTCAGGCCGAAGGAAGTCGTTTCACCTCGCTGGTACGAACTGTCGAATTCTTCTCCCTTGGATGGATCGTCTTTGTCTGGCAGCCAACCCCGATAGTGAACGGTTACTTCGTCTGTTGCGATTGGCGCTTTGCCGTTGCCCTTGCGACGAATGCGATACTGCAAACCCGAATCAGTTTTGCTGAATTCCTTCGGCGCGTCGGCGTCAACAGGCCCAGGCGTTGCTGGTCCTGCGATACTGATTAATTCGACCAAGAACCGAAGTGTAGCGTTCGGTGGAATCGCACCTGGTGATCCTTGCTCTCCGTAGGCGAGTTCCGATGGGATCTCAAGTTCGATCATTCCGCCTTCTTTGACAAGTTGCAGGCCTTCGGTCCAACCTGGAATGACACCGCCCAATGGGAAGGACGTCGTCTCGCCGCGTTGGTACGAGCTGTCGAATTCCTCTCCCTTGGATGGATCTATTTTGTTCGGCAACCAACCCCGGTAATGAACAGTTACTTTGTCGGAAGCCACTGGCGATTTACCATTGCCCTTACGAAGTATGCGATATTGCAAACCCGAATCAGTTTTGCTGAATTCCTTCGGCGCGTCAGGATCGACGGGACCTGGCTCCATTGGTTTCGGTGGTTCCTTGATGTCGAGAAGTTCAACCTCGAAACGTAGCGTTGCGTTTGGTGGAATTGCACCGGGTGATCCTCGTTCTCCGTAGGCCAAGTCTGGTGGAATCTCGAGCTCCAATTTTCCGCCTTTGCCGATCAGCTGCAGACCTTCGGTCCAACCTGGAATCACATCCTTCAACGGAAACCCTGCCGGTTGCCCTCTTTTGTACGAGCTATCAAACTCCTCACCTTTGGTTGGATCTGCTTTGTCGGGCAGCCAGCCTCGATAGTGGACCATCACCTTGGCGTTCGCGGTAGGCTTGGGGTCTTGGCCGGGTTCGATCACTCTATACTTGAGCCCCGATCCTGTTGTCTTGAATTCTTGCAAACCTGCTTTGCCTTTAGCTGTGGGGGTATCTACGGTTGAGGATTGGTCTGGGGTTTGTTCTGCCACTTGACCATCTGGACCGACGCACGCCGGAAGGAAAATCAAGAACATCAGTACAAAGGATAGTTGCTTGCGCATGAAAGTAATTCGCTTTCGAAGAGTGGATGCTGCACCAGACGAATTCGCACGTTAACACAACCATTCCACGCGTACTAGGCAGCCTGCGTTCTAGCGTCCGTACTGCTTTATAGATTGAATTCGAAGCCCGCTGCACTAGCCGCGGTAGTCTTCGTGGCATGCAACACAAGATTGGCCGACATCGGACGAGGATTTGCGAGCAGACTCCGCATCGCCCACTTCAAGCGAGCTCAATACAGATCCAGCGGCTTTTTCGAGCTGCTTGCTGTAGGCGACGTAGTCGTCGTCGTCGCCATCTTCCATACCCTTTTGGGTGAGCACGGTGGCCATCGCCATCAATAGTTCGCACTCGTGTTTGATCTTTGCCTTGTTCTTTTCGAAGGCGGCATCGTTGGCCGTCCAAATCGCCAGCCCATCGTCGTAGCTTTTGGTAAACCGTTTCATCAATGATCCACGGTGAATGAGTTCCCAGTTGTTCTGTTCGTTCTTGGTCTTTTGCACCAGCGAGCCGCCACGAACCAATTCTTCCAAATCCATTTTGCGCTGCTTCGATTCGTTGAAGGCTTGGATCGAGGTCGTCTTCGTATTCGCAGCAGCACGAGCAAACAGGTCCCGAGCAACAGCGGCGTCATCTTTCCAGCGCACGTCGGCGTCGTATTCTTGGATGATCGAGAACAGCATCGCGAGTTCCGTGAACAATCGCTGAGCATCCTGGTAACCGCCACCGGTAAACTTACTGGGCGTGGTGATCGTTTTTTTCACTTCCATCTGAAGTGACTTGATTTCGTCTTCCAGTGTTTGGGCACCGATGATGGACTTCCACGAAAACAAGTTTGTCTTGAGGGTTGTTGCGCCAGTCGACTTTTGATCGCCGGTAGCAGGCTTCGGCTGACCGAGCGAAGCGGGCCGTGGTCCGACGAGTCCTTCCTTGAACGCGTCACGGAAGAATACATCGCTGGGGAACTTTTCCCATTTCGGCAGGCGTGCTCGTTTTGGTTTGTCTTCGGATTGAGCCAACGCACTCAACGAGAAAGCAAAGCAGAGAATGAGTGCGACAATCGAAACCGAAAAACGTTGCATAGAACGGCCGCTGTTAAAAGTCGTCACCAAACGGATCTTCGTCTGAGTCACCCTCGAACAAATCGACGCCAGCGTCTTCTTCCTCCGCAGCATCCGCTGGTTCGTCTGTCGCAAAGTCGCCGAAAGTATCCTCTTCGTTCGTAGGATCCTCAGCGTCCATCGACTCTTCGCTGTCTTCATCGAATGCACCGCCATCGTCGAACGTATTGTCGTTTCCTTCGTCGAACACATTATCGGTGGGCTCTTCCGCAAAGTCGAGCGGATTGTCGACGGGGACTGCAACTTCATCGACCATGTTTTTGTCGCGTGGGATTGCGCCGGGAAGTAGAGGCGGTTCTTCGTCAGTCAGTTCAAGCAAGCCGGTCGTCGCCGGCAAGCTCCAGCCTTGCGAGTCGTGTTGCGCCAGTTCGTCGATAAACAGTCGCGCTCCACGTCCCAGGCGATTGAGGTGGCGTCGCCAAGCTGGATTGTATTTGTCGGTGATCTCTGAACGGTAAACTTCGGTTGTTGACCAATCATCGAGTCGCAATTGGATTTCGCCGTTGAGAATCGCTTCGCTCTCAACAATCTTGACGCGAGACGCACCATTCACGGCAAAGCCACTTCGTCCGTTCGCTTTTGCAGTCACGTCGAGCAAAATGCAGTCCATCGCGTTATCGTGAGCGTTGATGCCGTCGAGTTGAAAACCTCTTACCGTGAGATTTCGAATGACAACGTCGTGAACGTCGTAAAGCGTGATGCCGACTCGATGCTTGGCATAGCGCAAATCGTACGAGTAGGGCGACTTGCCTTTTTCGGTCATGAAATGCAACGCGCCCTGACAACGACACCATTGTTTCGGTTCGAGGAACGATGAAACGTAGCCGCCGTTGCTTCGAATCATTTGCTCGGCTGGTTCACCGTCGATGAACAAGTATTGATAGCCGCCAACCTCCGGACGAAAACGATGCACGTCGCCGCTGACGAATTCCCACTTATCGCTGGGCAGCTCTTCGGTTCCATCCAACGTCGCGCCGTTGCCTTCGATGATGAACGGAGCAAACGCCGAACCTGAATGATTGGCGCCCTGCAACGTAATGCACTCTTCGTAGGGCACGTTTGTGTTCGCGAGTACGATGCGATCACCACGTTGTGCGATCTTGAGTGCCGCTTCAATGGATCTCAATGGGCCAACGTTGCCGCCTTGATTGCCCGAGTCGGCGCCCGTGTTGGAGTTGCTACCCGTTATGTTATTGACATAGATCGATTCCGCGTTCGCGTGCGAAACGCAGAATAGAAGCGATAGAAGCAGCGGTAAGATAGTTGCAAGTCGACGCATGCTGGGTCTCTCGTAAATCGGAAAGCAGACCCGTAAAGGTAGCTCACAGAAGCCACACCGTGGCTTTTTTACGACAGTTCGAAATCGTTGCAACCGCTACGACTGGTCGCTATTTGGCACTGGTCAGTCGGCCTTTTCGGAATGCCTCTGCCATTGCTTCGGGGACTTCGGCTTCCGCTAGAACAAGCTTCGCGCGATTTTCGGACACACGTGCTTTGCTTTCCTGCTCGTCCGCGACCGCTTCTGCACGACGGCTTTCGGCCTCAGCACGGGCGACGCGTGTGTCGGCTTCCGCTTGGTCTGCTTCAAGTCGTGCACCAATGTTCTCGCCCACGTCGATGTCGGCGATGTCGATGGAGACAATCTCAAACGCGGTTTGGGCGTCGAGACCGCGGTCGAGAACCGCGCGGGAGATTCGATCTGGATTCTCCAAAACGTCGGAGTGCGTGACGGAAGAACCAATGGAGGAAATGATACTCTCACCAACACGGGCGATTACTGTTTCTTCCGTTGCACCACCGATCAGCTGCTCCAAGTTCGTACGTACGGTGACTCGAGCTCGAATGCGCAACTCAACGCCGTCTTTTGCGATAGCACTGAGCGTTGACTTGCCGCTTCGGTTCTTGTCCGGGCAATCGATGACTTTGGGATAGACGCTAGTTCGGACCGCGTCCAAAACATCACGGCCGGCCAGGTCGATCGCTGCGGCTTTGTCGAAGTCCAAATCGATACCAGCTCGATGTGCAGCAATGATCGCGTTGATCACACCCATCACGTTGCCGCCGGCCAGATAGTGAGCTTCCAATCGCTCGGTCGAAATGCCGTCCCGCCGGCTGATGTTCAGACCGGCTTGTTTGGCCATCACCTTGGCTGTCACGATGACACGAGGATTCACTCGCCGAAAACCCATACCAACTAGGTGCAGCAGCGTAACGTCGGCACTGGACATAAAGCCCTGAAACCAAAGCTTGCCGTAGACGAGAAAGACTAGTACGGCGGCAAAGAAGAGGAGTGCACAGAAGCCAATGATGGCAAACATGATAATGTTCGCCCCGGAAAGCTGAGCGACTGGGGTTAGCTGCATCAATGGGGATGACATCGAGTACTCCTCCGTAGTTAATTCTCTGGCGGTGATTTCGCCTGTCCGTACCTGCGAATTCTAAGTTAGTTGTTGTTTGCCGAAAACAGTCAACTTCCTTGGTTTTTACAGAATCTTCATATCTTTGTCGGTAATCCGCTGAAGTTGTGACTTGGTTGCGATTCAGTATCGCAGGCAGCAATACATTCAATCGAACAAGCCATGACGATCAATAGCTAGTTCGAAGCCAAGAATTGCTTCGCGTTCTTCAAGCTCCTGAAGGTGCACGAGGAAGTTGTAAACGAGCGCCGGTGGTTCGATTGCGACTGCGATCATGGTTTGACATGTGCTGCCTTCTGCTACACATCCGCGGCGGCCTTGCACTGGCTCGACGACCAAATCTTGATGTTCGTCATACTGTTGCCCAAGGAATACTCGAAACGTGGAGTTCTTGGCTCTCTTCAGTACTCGTTTGAATTTTCGCTCAGCGGCCGTCTCGGATATCGACACGATATCTCCGTAGGTCGCTTCGTAAGTAAAAAACGGGACACTGATAATTCGATAGCTGTCGCTGTTGCCCAGGGCATTTAGCGACTCTGAGTCAAATGGCGGGTAGCCATCATCTCCGACCTCTAGATCGAATGTGATCTTTACCTTGTTTTCCATGCTTCACTGTTGCTGCCACAGACTGCAGAGTTGCCATGTGTGATATCAGCGTGAACGGGGCGCTACGGATGCAGTCATTTTGCAGCGTCAACGAAGCAAATTGCAGCGTTGCCTGCAGCCGTCTCCCGGTTGTGGCCGATGTAGGGTTTTGATACGTTTACGTGATTCTAGGGAAGCTGTCACTCGTTTGCTTGCGTTAGCAGACCAGCACCCATCAACTTTAACCCCTTCGTACCGAGCAGTCTGAGCAAAGGGGCTTGGACAGTTAGCTGACTCGCTTCTGCGTTTCAGATCTTTCGCCAGTTGCTTTCTGGCCGCCGGACTTGTGCTGGCCGTAGCTCGGACATCAGAGAAATTCATCACATGGTAGATCGTAACCTCATTCGTAGTCTCGAAAACGATGACGAACTAAAGGCAGAAATTGAAGCCGCATTGGGCTCCGCAGGTGGTTTAGACACCATCATCGAGACAGAACGCAGCATCGACGTAAATACAATCGTCGAAGGCAAAGTCATCCGCATTGATGACGGGCGCGTATTGGTCGACGTCGGTTTCAAGAGCGAAGGTCGCATTCCGCTCAACGAATGGGAAGAAGAAGAAGAGCAGCCAAAGGTCGGCGATATTATTCAAGTGTTGGTCGAAGACGTTGAAGACGGTCTGACACCGACGGACGACCATACCGATATGGTCCAGCTAAGCAAGAAGAAGGCTGAAAAAATCCTTGCTTGGCAAGACATGATGAAGACTGTCAACGAAGGACAGGTCGTCACAGGAAAATGTACTCGGAAAATCAAAGGCGGTTTGCTTGTCGATATCGGCGTGAACGTGTTCTTGCCTGCCAGCCAAGTGGATATTCGACGTCCGCATGATATCGGTGACTACATCGGTAAGTTTGTGCAGTGTGAAGTTCTCAAAATTGACGAAGGCCGACGCAATATCGTGGTCAGTCGTCGTTTGCTTATCGAAAAGCAACGCCAAGAAGATCGCCAAGCACTGCTCAAAGAGTTGGAAGTTCGTCAGCTTCGCAAAGGTATCGTCAAGAACATCGCCGAGTTCGGTGCGTTCGTCGATCTGGGCGGAATCGATGGTCTGTTGCACATTACGGACATGAGCCACGGCCGTATCGGTCATCCATCGGAGATGGTTTCGATCGACGAAGAAATCGAAGTCATGATCTTGAATATCGATCATGAAAAAGAAAAGATCGCTCTGGGTCTGAAGCAGAAGTTGCCAAGCCCGTGGTTGAACGTTACCGAGAAATACCCAGTCGGCAGTGCTGTTGCTGGTCAGGTCGTCAACGTGATGAGCTACGGTGCGTTCGTCAAACTTCAGGAAGGTATCGAAGGTCTGGTTCACATCAGCGAGATGTCTTGGACTAAGCGAATTAGCCATCCCAATGAGTTGGTGCAAATCGGCGACGAGATCAATGTCGTCGTTCTCGGCATCGACGAGCAAAAGGAAGAGATTTCGTTGGGTATGAAGCAAACCCAAGACAATCCTTGGGAGCAAGTTGCCGAACGCTATCCGATCGACCAAATGGTCAAAGGACGCGTGCGAAACCTCACCAACTACGGTGCCTTTATCGAACTCGAAGAAGGCATTGATGGCCTGCTTCACGTTTCCGATATGTCCTGGACGCGAAAGATCAGTCATCCGAACGAAGTCCTCGAAAAGGGTCAAGAAATCGAATGTCGTGTGCTTTCGGTTGATCAAGAACGACGACGAATCGCGTTGGGATTGAAGCAACTCGAAAACGATCCGTGGGACAGCGACATTCCGTCGAAGTACCAGCCGGGCGAGTTGGTCAAAGGCAAGGTTACGAAGATCACGAACTTTGGTGTCTTTGTTGGCCTCGAGGATGGCTTGGAAGGTTTGCTGCACATCTCGGAACTGTCCGATGACAAGATCGACAACCCCGACGAACTAGTAAAAGTTGGCGAAGAGATCGAAGTCAAAATCCTTCGCGTCGATACCGAAGATCGCAAGATCGGCCTCTCACGCAAACGCGTTGATTGGGCGGACGACGATGAGCGTCATAAGAAAGCTGCTGAAGAAGACGCGAAAGCCGAAGCGGAAATCGAGCGTAAGCGTGAAGCAGAAAAAGACCTCAAGGGTGGTCTCGGTCAGTCAGGGCCTCTGATTCAATCGGCTCCAGCAGCCGTTGAAGAGGCTCCAGCGACGGAAGCTCCAGCAGCGGAAGAAGCTGCCGCAGAGGCTCCAGCAGAAAAAACTGCTGAAGCAGACGAAAAGCCAGCCGACGACGCGTAGGCTAAGTCCAAACTAGTTGATTTCAAAACGGGCTTCTCTCATAACGAGAGAAGCCTTTTTTTGTGCCAATCCTCAGCGTCAACCACAGTTCTCTGGGCTGTAAAATCCGCACGCCCGTTTCTTCGCGTGCGAGCCGAATCGTCCGCAAAGTTGTTCTACGTCATCAGGTTTCGAACCTGGTGCAGTCATTGGTGTCATAGGGTCGATAGCATTGCTACACACGACATCAAGTATTTTCGGCAGCTAACTGCCCTGGCTCATTAACGGCGAAGAATGGCTACTAAAACCAAGTCTAAATCCGACACAAAGAAACCGAAGTCGGCACGTGGAGATTCTGTTCAGACTCCCTTGGAAACTTATCTTCGCGAAATCAACGAGACCGCGCTGCTCACCGCGCAGGACGAACGTGATTTAGCCGGACGCATTGCAGATGGAGATGTGCAAGCTCGCGATCGCATGGTGCGAGCTAATCTGCGACTGGTCGTCAACATTGCCCGAGGATACACGGGCAAAGGCTTGAGCCTTCAAGACTTGATCGAAGAGGGCAACTTGGGACTGCTCCGTGCCGTAGAAGGCTTCGATCCTGCCGTGGGGACGCGATTCAGCACGTACGCTAGTTACTGGATTAAGCAATCGATCAAACGCGCGTTGATTAACTCCGCGAAGACGATTCGAATTCCGGCGTACATGGTCGAGTTGCTCTCGAAGTGGCGTCGTGCCACCGCGCGGTTGGCGGATGAACTAGGTCGTACGCCAACGCCAGAGGAAATCGCACGTGTGTTGGGGCTGCCCAAGAAGAAGCTCTCGATTATTAAAAAAGCGATTAACATCTACAACTCAACTCCGCAGACGGATCAGTCGGAAGCAGGTTGGTCGCTCGGCGAAATGGTGATGGACGAACGTACCAAAACGCCGGAAGATGAGTTGGTCGAGACTGATATCTTGAGCCATGTGCGCCGTATGATGGGAGAGATGGATCCTCGGGAGGCGACCGTCTTGCGAATGCGATTCGGTTTAGATAATCAAGAGCCACATACGTTGAAAGAGATTGGCGAGCAGCTCGGCCTCACTCGAGAACGCGTGCGACAAATCGAAACCGAAGCGCTTAACCGTTTGTCTGACGGTCTGAAAGATCCGCGCGAGTTGGGTTACGTCTTCCGTCGTTAGCCGGATCGGTGGAACCGTTGTGAACTACGGTTCCTAACTTAACGGCAAGGCTTGCTGCGTTCGCGTTATTGTTGCTAAGTCGCAAACCCAAGCGTCAACAAGTATTCCCAAGTTTGCATTCGACCGAACTTCGCGAAGCGCATCCAGGCATCGATCAACTTGCTCGATCGCGATGTCAGCAGCTGCCGGAGCCTGGCTTAGCGTGTTCGCGACCGGCTCTTTCAGTTCGACGTTTTCCGGTAGGCCGCCAGCGTTTCCGCAACGAGCCACCGCGCGATAGAACTCGATCGCTGACTCAAAAACGATTCGCAGTTGGTTGCGTTTTGCAGCCGTTTCTTTGCCATTGGAGTCGGCGAATGTATTGACGAGTTTCGCCAAGCCACCACGGTCGATGGCGGGTTTCGCGAGTTCGGTCCATAGATCGCTTCGCAAAGCCAGCGTAGATTCGTTGGCGAAAGTGAGAGCTTGCGCGACGGAACCTTCTGCACGGGATGCCATGCGTTGGGCTTCTTCGGGCGTTTCAGCCAGTTCTTTTTCAACCAAGCATGTCGCTACTTCGTCAGTGGTCAGCGGATGGAATCTCACGACTTGGCTACGAGATCGGATTGTTGGTAATTGTCGTTGGAGGCTGGTGCTAATCAATATGATGATCGCGCCAGGAGACGGTTCTTCCAGTGTCTTAAGCAAGCTGTTTGCGCCTTCCACATTCAACCAATCGGCATCGTCGATAATGGCAATGCGTCGCTTTCCGTTGGAGGCTGTGAGGCTGATGAAATGGCACAGACCGGTTCGCATGCGGTGTTCGCGATCGCCAATGAACGTTTCGACGGGAATGAACGCGCGATCCGCCGGTTTCTGAATTTGTTGCAAGTCAGGATGCGTGTCGGATTCGACCTGTTGGCATTCGGCGCAAGTTCCGCATGGTTTCAGGTCTTCTTCGTTCGCTTTGGTACACAGCAATGACTTCGCCAATGCCTTGGCAAACGTTCGCTTGCCAATTCCTGTTGGTCCAACGAACAGAAAAGTTGTTGCAAGTCTGCTTTGTTGCAATCCGCGTCGAAATTGTTCGACGATTGCATCGTGACCGAGAATTCCTTGCCAGCTCATGCTCGTCCTCTCAGCTCAGTTTTGATTCGAATGCGGCGCGGATATCGTTTTGGATGGCTTCTACGTTTTGGCTTGCGTCGATGACCGCATGCGAATCCGGAAAGCGGTTGGCTTGTTCTAAGAATCCGTTTCGAACTTTGGTGAAGTATTCGATACCACGAGATTCCATGCGATCTTGTTTGTCACCAAGGCGTTCGGCGGCAGCTTCTGGTGAAAGATCCAAAACGAATGTGAGATGTGGAAGCAAGCTTTCGGTGGCGATTTCTCCGACTTGCCAGATCTCATCGGGATCGATGCCACCGGCGCAGCCTTGATAGACGACGTTCGCCAAAATGTATCGATCTGAAATGACAA
This sequence comes from uncultured Pirellulaceae bacterium, assembly GCA_964397295.1. GTDB lineage: Bacteria > Planctomycetota > Planctomycetia > Pirellulales > Pirellulaceae > CAYNJG01. Next base: position 6,921 of record CAYNJG010000135.1, on the reverse strand, counting down.
CTTCGCCGCGATCAAGCGCCGGGCGAACGATCTCGTTGACAAGCTGTGCTCGGCAAGACATGTACAGCAACATTTCGGCGCGGTAGTCGATGCGGTATCTGGCACCCAGCAATATCTGGCGAACGGCTTCGCCCAGATCAGTGGTGCCGGGGTCGCGGCACGTAGTGACCGTGCGTCCGGATTCATTCAGCCAATCAATGAAAAGGCTCAGCTGGGTGCTCTTGCCCGCACCATCAATTCCATCAAACGTCAAAAACACAGCCGATCCCTCAATACATCCGAAAGGGCCAATTTACCGCTGAAACGACCGACCGTCGACCGTCCTCCGTTTTCGTTCGCTTCCATTCCGCCTCCATTTTCTGGTGGCGTCGTATCGCATAAGCTCTGGGATTGCATTCCTAACTTTTACGCGTTGACGCACACTCATACGAAGGCAACAACCACCATGCACGCGCTCCAGGACGTACACATTCGCAACACGGTCGCACTGGTGGCACCTCAGCAGATCAAAGCAGACCTTCCTGCTACGAAGAGAATCGCGGACGTTGTTGTGTCTCGGCGTGCAGAATTGGTCGAAATTCTCGAAGGTCGTGACGATCGTGTCTTCGTTATCGTGGGCCCGTGTTCGATTCACAATGAAAAATCCGCGCTCGAATATGCAGAGAAGTTGCGAACGTTAGCCGAAGAAGTCTCCGACCGTATGATGTTGGTGATGCGAGTTTACTTCGAGAAGCCGCGAACCACCGTTGGTTGGAAAGGCCTTATCAATGACCCGCATTTGGATGACACTTTCGACATCGGTGAGGGAATGAAGATCGCTCGTTCTCTCCTGCTCAACATTACGTCGTTGGGTCTCGCGACTGGCACTGAAATGCTGGAGCCGATCACACCGCAGTACATCGCGGACTTGATCACGCAGGCTTCGATTGGTGCTCGCACGACGGAGTCTCCCACGCACCGCCAGATGGCCAGTGGCTTGTCGGTCCCAGTCGGTTTCAAGAATAGCACCGAGGGCAGCCTCGAGGTTGCCATCAACGCGATGCAGGCTTCAAAGGCTCCTCACAGTTTTTTGGGCATTGATCGCGATGGAAAGATTTGTGTCGTGAACACGACAGGAAATCCTTGGGGTCATCTGATTTTGCGTGGAGGTCGTAAGGGTCCGAACTACGACGCGAAGAGTCTCGCCTCCGCATCGGAACAACTTGGCGCCGCAGGTATGCAGCCTCGCTTCGTTGTCGATTGCAGTCACGCCAATTCGAGTAAGGACTTTACGAAGCAGTCGGTGGCTTGGAACGATGTGCTTCATCAGCGTGCGAACGGCAATAAGTCGATCGTTGGTTTGATGTTGGAAAGCAACCTGCGCGAGGGCAAGCAGAAACTAACGGCTGATCCAGGCAGTCTTCAATACGGTGTCTCGATCACCGATGGCTGCATTGGTTGGGAAGAAACCGAGACACTCATTCGCGATGGTTTTAAGTTGCTTGGGTGATATCTTATGGGCTTGCTGCAATAAAAAACCACTTCGTGTATCCGCACTTCTTGGGCGGATGCATGTGAGTGACCGTATCGGCATGCTTTTTGGCTGCGGATGCCCGGTGGGTTTGATCGCTAGCGTTGACTTTACTTTGCCGGATTGTTCAATTGCGTCCCCTGTCGTTGACCGATCGTGCCCTACCTAAAAGAAGCCGCTAATGAGATACACCAAAACTTCTGCCATCAACTTCTTCCTAACGCTTTTGTTGATGATTCTTCCCGCTTCTGTTGACGGAGGAGTGATCATTGACGATTTCACGACGGGTACATTTGAAGACCCGCTCACCTTGGCTACTCCTATTTGGGATCATCTCGATTCGGGATCAATGCTGAATGGAATGCGGCGAGCCTACAACACAAGGACCGCTGTCCCGGTCAGTACGCCGAACGCTGCTGTTTCTGTCGCCAACGGTGAATGGTCCTTAACGGGCGCCAGGGGAGGGATTGAACAGGTTCGCGTATCTTGGGGACGTGATGGGAGTCAAAACCCCGTTTCAACTGACGCAGCGATGAACCTGGATTTTGGTTCTATCGAGCCGTTCTTCGAATTTGACGTTTCAAGCGTCGAAATCAATTCGCAAATCAGTCTGAGAGTTTGGTCGGGCCTCAATGAGAATAATATCCAATCCGGCAGCGTCCAGTCGGTGTTTCCTGCAACATCAACAACTCTGCAAACCATTCGAGTCAACTTTAGTGAATTTACAGATGTCGATTTCTTAGACGTTGACGGTATCAGTCTGGTCTTGGATTTTCCTACCAACGATATTTCGATATCAGAAATTCGCGCAGGCGTTGCGCCTGTGCCAGAGCCAACTTCATTGGAGGTATTGGTAGGCGCATCGGTCTTTCTGTTGTGGCGAAGGAATTCTCGACGATGAACTGCATCAAAGGCTAGATGGCTCTTTCGCGTTCCCGCAATTCCCAGTTTCGATTATGCATGAAACCGTACGCAAACGCTTTGGTGGAAGACCTATGTTTGATCATTCGATGAGGATTCTCTTCGAAAGGTCATGGTGGGTTTTATTTATCTCGGTTTGCTGAAGCGGGCTCCAGCGTTCGCACTACGTTTTGGGGTCAGTCCCAATACTGGAGCTTGCTTTCAGCGTCCGATCCAACCCTGACATTTAGTCTGTACCGCTTTCTTCTCGAATGCGAAGTAACATCTGCCGAATGTCTGGCGCGTGGGGTTCAATCTCCGCAGCTCTTTCGTAGCACTCGATGGCAGCTGAGTTCTGTCCTTGATGCTCCAGAATGTTGCCAAGATTCACGTAGGCGTCCGAGAAATCAGACTTTATTGCGATGGCTTGGCGGTAATGTTTTTCAGCTTCGCTAAATCGGGAAACGCTTGTCAACAGATTCGCCAAGCCGTAGTGAGCGAGAATCTGACTGGAATCCGCGGCAATGGCGTCGCGATACGCTCTTTCGGATTTCTTTTGACCCTCTCGAAGTGTTTCGGGATCGTTCGAGTCGATAGCCGCCTGTCGATACGAGACCGCAAGATTCGTGAGCAACTCAGCGGAAGCCTTGGCTGACGGAGCACGGAATGCAGTGGCCGTTTCCATTTCTCGAACGGCCTCTTCGTGGCGTCCGACGTTCATGAGTGTTTTGCCACGGAGATCATAGTAGTCGAATTGCATCGAACTTTGAGCGACAGCACAGAGCATCGACAGACTTGCGATGGTCGAAGTAAGCGTGATCAGCAGCGAACGCTTTCCCCATCCTAAAATGAGTCCCATGACGAGAGTAACAAGCAACAGCACTGTCAAAATCGCAGACGCAACTAATGATCCGACTATCGCCGTAACGAAGCCACTCGCAACAATACACAAGATCGCTAACAAGGCGGTAGCGAACACCATGAGTGTGCTTGGTGATGAGTCCAGAAGCTTGTGGTATCGCTCGCGGATCCAAACGTCGGGCCAAATGAAAAACTGACCAGCGATCATCAGGATCCGGGCGGGCAATAAAAGGATCATCGCCAACAGAAGCATGTAGTACCCAAACCACTGAATGATCAGATTCATCATTTCGTTGTTCAGGTGCAAGCCTATCGCCAGCACCCAGCCGAAGAAGCACGCGCGTCGCATCCACATGCGATTCGGCTCATCTTGCCAGACCGAAAGGATGTAGAGGCTCGCAAGTCCCAACTCGAGCGGTACGATGAAAGTGGCCAACGCAGCCCAAAAAGTATCGACTGACATACCGAACGTAGTAGACAACTGGGCGATCGGTTGCAAAACCTGTTCTGTGGTTCCTACTGCCTTCAACGTATGCCCGCCGCACCATTCCATGTCCATTTTTGCAATTGCTGCGAAGACGTAGATCACGCCCACCGTTGTCACCAACATGCGATACGACCAGGCAGATACGTGCGGGCCAACTCCTGGCCTTACTCGTCCGTTTCCAAGATAAATCATTCCACAGAGCACGACGAAGAAACCCATCATCGCGAACCAACGTTGATTTTCCGTCAAGCCGACGGCGCTACTCAGCACGAAACGATAAACCAACGCTAGTCCGATCATGGCGATTGCGAGACCTCGGAGCGAACCGGCGACGTCAGAGCTTGTTTTTTGTTTTCGCCGTTCCGAATCGTTAAGCAACCATTTCTTGAGATCTCTACCATCGATCCTTGGAAAGAAAATCATGCAGAACAAGATCAGGCTTAACATGTAGTGGTGAAGATAGCTGTCGAGTCGACTCATCGACCACGAATACGTAAACAGGCCGGCAACAATCGCCATCAGCCACGGTCGATGTCCGGCAAAGAACAGGCAGAACGAAAGAAAACTGGTGATTGTCACGACGCATACGTAGTACGTCGCGGTCGGAACGCCATCAGGCAAGAACATACGATGAACCGTATCAAGCCACATAAAATGTGGAACATTGAACGAAACCGCATCCGCCCCGTATCGCGCGCCACGTTCGACCATCAACACCAATAGGTCACAGGCCAACATCAGCGTAAAGCACTTTTGAAACAGATATGGACGGATTGCAGCCACGGGGCCAAACCAATGTGCTACCCAGCGTTGCATACGGTTTCCTCTCACCTAGCTCGATAGTTTTTCGAGCGGTCCACCTGGCTTCATTGACATCCGAATCGGAGTCATGGGCTTGCCGCTGGGCCACGTGCCGCGGGCTTCGAATCGAACTTCCTGCAAACCCGGCTGTTCACTCAACCGCCGCATGAATTGCTCAACGATGTCCAAATCAGCTTGCTGAATCGCTTTGACATAAGTTTCTTGCAGCGAGCCCGCAATTGGAACTTGGGTCTCAACTACCGTTCCATTTTCATTGACCAGCAACGTAACTTCCGTATCCCAAGAACTTAGATCGATCGATGAGAACATACGCCAAGAGTATCGTTCAGATGTTGCTTCATCGCCCAAGTAGTAAGAGACGGGGATACCGATCTGCGATACCAAGAATAACCCCACGCCGATCGCGATCCACGTTCGTCGGTTGCTAGGTGGAGGCTGGTTTAGAAGTGGCGTTTCACACATGCCCGAAATTCTAGCATGCAACGAAACTGATCTCTATCGCGTTCTGTAAGAGACGCAATCCACGACGGATCAAAAAGACGGACGTCGGCTTCTGGTTTAGAGTCAGACCGCGATTCGCTAGTTCGTTAAAGGGTCGCCAAGGATCAAGTTTTCGAACCGTTCGGAAATCCCCATGATGGCATTCTTCCATGAGTGCGTGCGTAACTTCATAACGGGCGCTGCAGGCACAAGCGCCTTTACTGACACCTGGTCTACTTCCAGCGTTTCGCTTCTAGATGTCGTCGACATTGTCGCGGACTCCTCAATCGGAAAGGAATCAGCAGTGACGACGATCGATGGAGCGGGTTGCAGAGGAACGGATTCGCTGATCGTTTGCGTGGGTTCATCGACTTCCGGTGTCGGTTGGCGATCGACGCATTCCCACGGACCATGTTTCCCTTTTCGTAGCCAGTAGACAAGCGGAAGACCATTGCTTCGGCTCATAGCTTGTATGCGCGCCTCTGTGAACGGTCCGTAGATCTTTTGTTGAGCGTCGCGAATGAAGAAACCTCTGTCGTCCAGACTTTCGAAAAGTGCCTTTACTTTCGAAACACGAATCCATGGGCTTTGCCCCTGACGAACCCGCATAGGGTCTGCGATTTTGCCTTCTTCTATACCGTTGCGAATCTGACATTCAGAATATGGTCCGCTAACGTTGCCGTCTCCTAGCAGCACATGCCAAGTGGTCATGGTCGTTGCCTCCGCAAATCAAGGTGCGTTCAAATTGTAATTCTCATGGTGTTCTTGCCCTTGTCCCATGCGATTGGGACTTCCCTATAACCTAAAAGTCATTTGGCCGAAGGGTGTACTCATTTGTTTCGCCAATAAACCCCGTCCTCTTGGGAGATTGTCCCAGCTCCCAGTGGTGGTGGCAATTTTGTTTCAATTGACGAACGTCGTGTTTCAAGTCGTTTCCCACATAACAATTAACGCCGATGCGTTTCAGTTCCGCGCCGCTAAGAATTTAGGATGTCGCTGAGTACATTTTTTTGAAGTTCTGTTAACTCGGCGATGCCTTGCTTTGCTAGCGATAACAAACTCTGCAGCTCCTCTTCGCTGAATGTGGCTTCTTCGCCGGTACCTTGGACTTCGATAAAACGTCCGCCGCCCGTCATCACAACGTTCATGTCGACCGATGCTGCGAAGTCTTCTTCGTAGTTCAAATCGCAAAGTGGTTTGCCATCGACGATGCCAACACTTACGGCCGCGATACTGTCATTGAGCGGAAGCGGTCCGGTTGCGAAACCTTCGATCGAACGAATAGCTTCGACCAATGCGATGTACGCACCAGTAATGCTAGTTGTTCGTGTGCCTCCGTCCGCATCCAGCACGTCGCAATCGACGGTGATCATTTGCTCGCCAAGCTTCTCAAGATCGACAATGGCGCGCAAGCTGCGACCGATGAGGCGTTGTATTTCCGTCGTGCGTCCGTCCACTTTGGTGCGATCACGACGCTTGCGGGGAGATGTACTTCCTGGAAGCATGTTGTATTCGGCCGTTACCCAACCCTTGCCTTTACCTTCCAGCCACGCAGGTACTTTCGTTTCGACACTGGCGGTGCAAAGCACAACCGTTTTGCCGCAGGCGATTAAAACGCTACCCGCTGCGTTTTTGGTGAAGCCGCGTTGGATGTCAATCTTGCGAAGTTGATTTGCTTGCTCGCGTCCGTCGTGTCGCATTCTAAATTGCCTTGGTGCTCGTTTGTTAGCCGGCATTCTAGAGCTAGGTGGTTACGCGATACAAGCTCGACCATCCTCGTTGAGACTTGCCTGTTAGCCGACTCTGCCGTCCGCGGAGTCGCTGGATGGTGCTATTGCTTTGTGGCTATATAGATACCTAG
>CAYNJG010000134.1:0-19609 GCA_964397295.1 uncultured Pirellulaceae bacterium | reverse complement strand
TGATCAGCCCGTATTCACTGAATACCTCGCGCAAATCTGAAGTTTTTCCACTATAACGGCCGTCAATCGGCGATACGGCGGTGAGTGATGAGAGATCCATAATGGCAGGCCAGCGCGAGGAGTAAGGAAATCAATCTCGGATTATGGAAAGCTTAAACGGACTCGTCTACCGGCGGGAACAAACGCGGATCTCCGCTTAATCCTCGCAAATCGAGAACGCTGCTGCCGGGTTAGCCGCTGACCTTTTCGCAATATTTGACGGGCAATCGCAAACCATTCGCTGAAGCCATGCGTAACCAGACCTCGGTTGCTATCATCAGCGGTTGGCTAAATGTTCGACGTGCAAGGGCCTAAAGATGCGATAGTGGCCGGTTTTTGTCTTGCGGCGACTGGGCGATCCAGCTAGAAGATTCACACGCTGACGACCTAACTTATCTAACTTCTGTTCGGCTGGAACTCGCCGAGGGAGATCATCGTGGTACGACTCAACAACGGCCGTACACCGTTTTTCAATTACGGACTCATCTATTTCGCCATTCTCTTGTTGCTGAGCGCGGGCAACGACGTGTTCGCGGGCAAGGAAGCGGTGACGCCAGGTGAGGAGTTGCTGCCCGACACGACCTGTCTCTATGTCTCGATTCCCAGCGCCCAGGGCTTCCGTGATGGTTTTTCCAAGACCGATCTTGGTGAGCTAGTTGCTGATCCTGTTATGAAGCCCTTTGCCGAAGACCTTGTGAATCAGCTACGAAGTCGATTTGGTGAAACGCAGTTGCAGCTGGGTCTAACGTGGGATGATGTGGAAACAGTAGCGTCCGGTGAAGTCTGTTTTGCTCAGATGCAGCCAGGCAACGAAAAAGGCGCCCACGCGTCAGTGCTGTTAGTTGACGTGTCGAATCAAGAAAAGGAAGTGCAAAAGCTCTTGGGGTCGATCGACGAAACGATGATGAAGCGCAAAGCTGAAAAGTCGAAGCTCACCGTCGGCGCCCACGAGGTGACGCAATACGTGTTGCCAAAGAAGCCGGCTCAACTGAAGCCGCGTCGAGTGCTGGTCACGGTCGATGGTGCTCAGCTGATTATTTGCAGTCATATGCAAACGATGGGAGGAATTCTGAAGTGTCGTGATTCGGGGCAACCCGGATCGTTGACAACCGATCCGATCTACAAGCAAGTGATGACGGAACTTGCGAAAAACGCAGGATCGCTGAAGCCCCAACTGCGTTGGTTTGTCGATCCATTTGTCGCTGCCGACGTGATTCGCGCTGCTCGAGGCGAACGCCAAAAACGACGCGGGGAATCGATGATCAGCATTTTGCGAGGTCAGGGTTTCGATGCGATTCGCGCAGCCGGTGGGCATATCAACTTGGCAACAGAAGATCATGAAGTTTTGCATCGAAGTTACGTCTATGCACCGCCGCAAGTGCCGGGCAAGGAGCGTTACAACGGCGCGGCACGCATGTTATCGTTTCCCGCTTCGGACCACTTGCCGCTTGTGTCGTGGATTCCCCGAGAGTTGGCGACGTTCACGTCCCTCAATTGGGAAATACTCAACGGCTTCAACTACGCGACTAGCTTGGTAGACGAAATCGTTGATACCGAGGATTTCGTTGACGCCGTGTTGGAAAGCTTCAAAACCGACAGAAGTGGCCCGATGATCGACATCCGCGCTGAGTTGCTTGCATTCGCTGACGACCATATTGTGATCTTCTCGGACTACGTGTTGCCAATCCAGACAGACAGCGAACGCATTCTGATTGGAATTCGAGTCAAAGATCAAGCGAAGGTTGAACAGGCCCTCGAAAAGCTCTGGAAGGCCGACCCGCAGGCAGAGAAAATTCAAATCGGCAATCACACCGTCTGGCAGATCATTCCGGAAGAAGAGGAAGACGTGCCGGACCTGATTCTGGGTGCTCCCGGGATTCCTGGTGTCTCGGAAGATGACATGGACGATGGCGAAATTAAATTGCCAAACGCGGCGATGACAGTAACCAAAAATGGTGACGAACCACCTTACCTTTTGGTCTCGACCCAGATTGAATTGCTACGCAAGGTTCTGCAGCCGCAGCCGGCTCTTGCGCGGCTAGGTGCGGCGGCAGACTTTCGTTTCGTTCACCAACAACTAGTGAAGTTGGGAGCTGGTAACGACAGCATGTTGTTCTTCTCACGAACGGACGAAGAATTTCGTTCTGCTTACGAATTGATCAAGCAAGGCAAAATGCCCCATTCTGAATCCGTGCTCGGCAAGGTGCTTAATCGCATGTTGGGCCCCGAAGAGAAAAACGTAATTCGCAAGCAAGAGATCGACGGCAAGAATTTGCCCAACTACCAAATCGTTCGTCGCTATCTCGGACCGTCTGGTTTGTTCGTTACGCCGTTGGACAACGGTTGGTTGGTCACCGGCATCATGGTCAGCAAGCAAAAGCTGGTCGACAAGCAAGAAGCTGCTCGCGCGAACCTGACTACGGCATCGGCTCAGTAGCTCGCGAAGAAGCAGGCATACCCACACGCCAAAATCGAGCTATTTTTTCGCTTGGAGTTGAAGCGTAGTTAATGGCGGTTTGAGATCGGTTCTCATTGTTGACGAGTATTGCTCAAGAAACTTGTCCTAGCGTAGCAACATACGCGAGATTGTTGCCAGTTTCTCGGTCTTCATCTAGTCTCAATATGGGCTATTCGTCTGAACAGGTAATCGGTTGGTGTTTCACACCTTAGCCTCGCTGCGTCGATTCCAACGCAGTTCCTGAAATCTTTGAGAAAGCTACCAATCCATGGTGAGACCTTTTCGGAACTCTATGCGCTCTGTCCTTGAAAAATTGGAAGAGCGAACACTTCTTACAGCCGATGTATTCATCTCGGAGTTTTCCGCATCCAACGACCTTGTGCTGGTCGACGAAGACGGCGATTCGCCTGACTGGGTGGAGATCTACAACGCTGGTCCCGACGATGTGGATTTGGGTGGCTGGCACTTAACCGACGACCAAGAGAACCTCTCAAAATGGAGCTTTCCGAGCCAGACTCTGGCGGCCGGTAATTTCTTGATCGTCCATGCTTCGGACAAGGATCGAGCTGAAGCAGGAAGTCCGCTTCATACGAACTTCAAACTGTCTTCCGACGGGGAGTATTTAGGGTTAACCAGGAACGTCAATGCGACGACCGTGGAAGTGGTTTCCGATTTTGATCCTGGCTTTCCGTTTCAGTTTACTGATGTTTCCTATGGCGTTGCTCAGACTGTCGCCGAGACACAGATTTCCTCACCGACCGCCGATGCAAAAATCTTTTTCCCGACGAACAATGCCCTCGGAACCTCTTGGCGTACACCGGGCTTCAACGATTCTGCCTGGGACGATGCAACGGCAGGTATCGGGTATCAAACGAAAGTTCCTGGGTTCACGGTTCAAGACGCAAAGTCCGACTCCACTATCAACAACTTGGACCTCGCCTACGATTTGCTCGACGGAGTAGATTTGCAAAGCGAAACGATCACAATCGCGAGTGTTGTGAACTTTTTGGATCCTGGTGGAGGCGGCGGTTCAGGAAACTTCTCTGGCGACGATCTGTTTCCTAACGACACCAACGGAGACGACAACGATTTCGCAGTCCGCGCGACTGGCACCATCACGATACCAATAGCCGGAACTTGGACCTTTGGCATCAATTCCGATGACGGTTCGCAGCTGCTGATTGACGGCAACGAAGTGATTGACGACGACACCCTGCACGCGCCACGTGATACGTATGGGCGAACGTTCCTCAGCGCCGGCGAACACGAAATTGAAATGGTGTTTTTCGAACGTGGTGGCGGTGCGGAAGTTGAACTATTCGCAGCTCGAGGATCCTTCACTGGTTTCAATCCGACTTTCAGACTTGTCGGTGATGTGGCGAACGGCGGATTGGAAGTAAATACGTCTCCAACCGGAACTACGTCGGGCTTTTCGAGCCTTTACCAGACTGATGTCAGCGAGGAGATGCTGAATCAATCGACGGACGTCTTTTTGCGCATTCCGTTTGATGTCAGCAATCTTGCGTCACTTGATGCACTCACGTTGCGACTGAACTATGACGATGGGTTCGTCGCCTATTTGAATGGCACCGAGGTAGCGAGACGCAATGCTCCGGCCGGTAATGTGACGGGTAATTCTGCAGCGACTGCTGATCGACCGCGTATCGAGGCAGAATTTTTCGAATCCATCGATATTTCTCCGTTTTTGAACCGCCTCAACAACGGAGAAAATATCTTGGCCATTCATGGGCTTAACGATTCCATCGATAGCGATGAGTTCCTGATTCGCGCCGAGCTCACGGAAGTAAGCGTAACGAATGGAGACTTGTTCTACTTCAATACTCCATCGCCCCGTGACTTCAATCCATCGACCGGTGTCGAAGGTTTTCTCACGAACGAGATTAGCTTTAGCCAGCCGCACGGTTTCTACACTGACGCGTTTCCGCTAACGATCACCGCGGCAACGGCGGATACAACGATTCGCTACACGACCGATGGCAGCGAGCCAACGGAAACCAACGGTACGGTTTACAACTCACCAATCACTATTGATGAGACAACAACCATTCGTGCACGATCGTTCAAAGCTGGTCTCGATCCGTCGTTCGTGGAAACTCAGACTTATTTGTTTCTCGATGATGTCATCGAACAGAGGCCAAGCGACGCGATCGGGTTGGGCTTTCCTAGCTCCAGCGTGAATGGGCAGGTGGTCGACTATGGTTTGGATCCCGACATCGTGAACAGCGATATCTGGGGGCCGCAACTGGTCGATGCGTTTACGCAGATTCCGTCGGTGTCACTCGTGTTAGACAGCGACGCCCTGTTTGACAGCGAAGATGGTATCTACGTCAACGCGAGCAGTCACGGTAGATCGTGGGAGCGACCGGCTTCTTTAGAGCTGATCAACCCTGACGGCACCGAAGGATTTACGGTGAACGCGGGCCTTCGTATTCGTGGAGGCTTCAGTCGACGTGACGCTAACCCAAAACACTCATTCCGACTTTTCTTTCGTGACGAATACGGTGACGCGAAGCTGGAATACCCGCTCTTCGGCGAAGAAGGAGCGGAGCAATTTGACAAGATCGATTTCCGAACTGCGCAGAACTATTCTTGGACGAACGGCGGCGGTGACCGCAATACATTCTTGCGAGACATATTTTCACGTGACGTGCAGGGTGCGCTAGGCAATCCGTATACCCGAGGTGATTACTTCCATCTTTACATCAACGGTCAGTACTGGGGGTTGTTCCAGACCGAAGAACGTCCGGAAGCGAACTTTGCACGCGACTACTTTGGCGGTTCGTCCGATGACTACGACGTGGTGAAGTCGACCGGTAGCAGCGGTGGCTATCAAAACGAAGCCACCGATGGGAATCTTGAAGCGTACGAGCGTTTGGCAAATCTCTTCTATCAGCGCAACGGACTGAGTGACGCGAACCACGACGACTTCATGCGTGCGCAAGGTCTCAATCCGGATGGCTCGGTCAATCCGGATTATGAGCGATTACTAGATATCGATAATCTGATCGACTACATGCTCATCACGTACTACACGAGCGATGCGGACGGGCCGGGTTCCCAATTTACGCGTCCTCGAGTCAACAACTATTTCGCCATCTACAACCGAGAAGATCCCGACGGATTTAAGTTCTTCGAACATGATTCAGAACACTCGCTGGATACCGGCAACGCGGCTGGTGCAAACTATAACTTGGTCGAGCCTTTCACCGAGGGAGGTTCGCAGTTTCGGTACTTCAATCCGCACTGGATGCACGAACAACTCGCTTCGTCCAACACGGAGTATCGCACGCAATTCATGGATCGTGTGACGGAGCAACTCTTTAACGACGGTGTGCTCACCGCGGAAAACGCTCTGTCGATGATCCAGTCTCGTGCGTCTGAAATTGACCAAGCGATTATCGCTGAGTCTGCGCGTTGGGGAGATGCGAGAGAAGCGTCACCGTTTACAAAAGATGATTGGGTACAGGCGGTTGGCCGCATAGAAGAATTTATCGAAGGTCGCCGTCCCGTGTTGCTCGACCAACTACGAAACGTCGACTGGTATCCCGATGAGAATCCGCCAGAGTTTTTGGTGAATAGCTCGCCGCAACATGGTGGCGGTGTCGACACGAATGACGAAATCGCAATCGCAACATCGACGACGTTTAGCTTCGACCAAACGCTGGTTTCCAGAGGCAGTGTTTGGAAATTCCTCGACAATGGCTCGAACCAGGGTACTGCTTGGCGTGCGACGAGCTTCAACGATGCCTCGTGGGATGCTGGCAACGCTGAGTTGGGTTATGGCGACGGAAACGAAGCGACCGAGGTCAGTTTCGGTTCGAACAGTAATGACAAGCACGTGACGACCTATTATCGAAAGTCGTTCGATGTCGCGGACCCACAGTCTGTTGATGGACTAAAGATCCAGTTGAGACGCGATGATGGCGCCGTGGTCTACCTGAATGGTACTGAAGTCGCCCGTTCGAACCTGCCAAGTGGAACGATCAATTTTGATACGTCCGCGTCTAGTGTCGTTGGTGGTAGTGACGAAACCACGTACTTTGAGTTTGAAATCGACGCGGAATTGTTGAACCAAGGCAACAATGTTTTGGCGGTTGAAGTTCATCAGATCGTCGGGAATGGCGGAACGGTAACAAGCTCCGATACGAGTTTCGACTTGGCGCTGCTTGGCGGTTCGATTTCGTTAAGCAACTCGAAACAGATCTACTACACCACTGACGGCTCGGATCCAAGATTGTCTGGCGGAGCGATTAACCCCGACGCGATACTGTTCGATCCGGCGGATGGTTTTACTTTGTCTGGCGACTCGCAGGTCACGGCACGAACCAGAGACGGTGATGAGTGGGGAACCGCGCTGACTGCGAACTTTGAGGTTGCTGTGGCCGTCGACGATATGCCCGAAGCAATTGCCGACACGATCAACGCAACAGAAGACACGCTTGCGTCTGCGAATGTCGGTAACAACGATTCACTTAGCAGCGATGGCGGAAACGTATTTGCGCTTGTTGCAAATGCATCCAACGGTGTCGCCACCGTTGCCGCGAATGGTGCCGTTACCTATTCCCCGAACGCGAACTTCAACGGCAGCGATAGTTTCCAGTATCGTTTGACGGATGCGGATGGTGATGCAAGTGTCGCGACAGTGACGGTGAATGTTGCTTCGGTGAATGATCTGCCCGTTGTCGTCAACGATTCCGTGAGTGGAAACGAGGATACGCAGATATCGGGCAACGTTAGCACCAACGACACGCTGAGCGGCGATGGCGGTAACACATTCAGTTTAGTGACGAATCCGGCTAATGGCTTCGTTGATTTCAACAGCAATGGGTCGTTCGCGTACACGCCCGACGCGAATTTCAACGGTAGCGATAGTTTTTCCTATAGGCTTACCGATGCGAATGGTGACGCTCGCACAGCTACGGTAAATGTCTCTGTTGCGTCGGTTGATGATCAACCAAGCGTAACGAACGACTCGTTTAGCGGCACGGAAGATACCGTTCTCAACGGAGATGTCGGGGCGAACGATACGCTTAGTGGCGATGGCGGAAACGAGTTCAGTCTTGTCGCGAGTCCATCGAACGGCAGTGTGGCGCTCAACGATAACGGCCAGTTCGCTTATACGCCGGCAGCGAATTTCAACGGCAGTGACAGCTTCACCTATCAACTTATCGACGCCGATGGCGATAGCCGAACCGGTACCGTTAGTCTTCTTGTTGATTCCGTTGACGATCTTCCTTTGGCGTTTGACGATACTTTCCTCGCGACGGAAGATCTATCGCTTAGTGGGAACGTTTTGACCAATGACGTGCTCAGCGGCGACGGCGGCAATGTCGTGGCCGTGGCGACGACTACCTCGAACGGAACACTATCGCTGGCCGCAAATGGTCAGTTCACCTACACGCCTACGGCGAACTTCAGTGGCTCGGATAGTTTTACCTATTCGCTAACGGATGCTGATGGTGACGTTGTTACTTCGACGGTGTCGATCACGGTCGCAGAGGCCGCTGACGTTCCGGTTGCGAGTAACGATTTATTTGCGGCCACGGAAGACGTAGTTTTCAGCGGCAATGTTGGTAGCAACGATTCGCTCAGTGGCGACGGCGGAAATGTGTTTGTTCTATCGAGTGGCCCCGCGGACGGTGGGATCTCTCTGAACACCAACGGCACGTTCACCTACACGCCTAACGCGAACTTCAACGGTAGCGACGCCTTCAGCTATACCTTGCGAGACGCCGATGGCGATACGTCTACGGCGACGGTGACGATTAACGTTGCTAGTGTGAACGACCTGCCGGTCGCTTTTGACGATTCGATATCCACCGACGAAAACAACGCGGTATCAGGCAACGTAAGTGAAAACGACGTGCTTAGCGCAGACGGCGGCAATACTTATCGTGTGTCTGTTCCGCCGTCCGATGGCCAAGTGACGATGAATGCCAATGGTACGTTCACTTACACTCCAAACATAGACTTCAGCGGCAGCGATAGTTTTTCGTATGAGCTTACTGATATCGACGGAGACGTCCGCAGCGCGGTTGTGAGCGTCAGTGTCGCGGACGTGGTTTCGTCCATTCCCGGTGACCTCAATGAGGATGGTACTCTATCCGCCGAAGACATCGATCTCTTACTGGCGGGACTCAGTGAGAACTCGTCGGCAATCCGACTGGATGTCAACGAAGATGATGTCGTTGATCAGCAAGATCTGGACTATATGATCGAGACGATCTTCCGTACGCTGCCAGGTGACGCGGACTTAGACGGCGACGTGGACTTTGCCGACTTTCTGATTTTGTCCGCGAACTTTGGCAATTCTGATACGGGATGGCAAGAAGGTAACTTCAATCCGGACGATGAAACGTCGTTCACGGACTTCTTGTTACTATCGGCGAATTTCGGCTGGGTCCGCGATAGCTGAAGTCTCGATTAGACTTGTCGATCAGCGGTCGTCGGGAGGCACGCTTGCTAGTTCCTCGTGATTCTTTCGAATCAACGACCTGTGTTATGATTGGAAGAAGAGCGTTAGTTGCTCGTCTAACTTTTGATTGAATACAAGGTAGTTGATAGCAGTCATGTTCATCGAGTCACCATCTGATGCGGCGTTGATCACCTTGCGTGATGAATTAGCGTCCATGGCACCGTCACTCGAGGAGTCCGGCGCGTGGCCTGCAAAACAGCTTCGTCTTTGTGCTGAACATGGCGTGTATCGTTGGTTCGTACCCCAGGATCTCGGCGGCGCAGGCTGGTCGCCAGCTGAAATCGCAAAAGGGTATCAACTGCTAAGCGCGGGGTGTCTAACGACGACGTTTGTCGTGACGCAATACACCGGTGCGTGTCGACGAATCGCCGGTTGCGAAAACGCTCTGCTGAAGACCATGCTGCTACCGCAATTGCTGAGCGGACAGATCTTCGCCACCGTCGGAATCTCTCATCTCACAACAAGTCGCCGACACTTGAGCAAGCCGGTTTTGTTGGCAACTGAAGTGGATGGCGGATTCTTGCTCGATGGAATGTCGCCCTGGGTTACTGGATCTGTCAAAGCCGACGTTGTTGTTGTCGGGGCAACGTTGGAAGATGGCCGACAGATTTTGGCGTCCGTTCCCATGGGGCAGCCCAGTATTGCCACGCCTGCTCCTCCGCAGTTAGTTGCGTTGGGAGCCAGCAAAACTGGACGCGTTGAGTTCAAGTCTCACTTTGTCCCGGCGCAGCAACTTATTGGCGGTCCGATCGAAGACGTATTGAAGCAAGGTGTCGGGGCAGGACCTGGTGGCTTACAGACGTCGACCTTGGCCGTTGGACTGGCCCAAGCGGCGGTTGACTTCTTGCGACAAGAATCTGTCGCAAGAGATGACCTTGCTGACGCAGCGGAGGCGTTGGATTCCGAAGTGCGGCAACTTTCGCACGACATTGAACGACTTGCGTTAGGCGAAGAAGTTTGCTCCAACGAACAGCTGCGAACGCGAGCCAACAGTCTTGCGTTGAGAAGTACTCAGGCGGCACTTGCTGCAGCCAAAGGAACGGGATTCGTCACCGGCCATCCGGCTGGTCGTTGGTGTCGGGAAGCTTTGTTCTTCTTGGTTTGGAGTTGTCCGCAACCGGTCATGGCAGCAAACTTGTGCGAGCTCGCTGGGATAGTGTAACTAGCTGCGAAGGATGGATTGGATTCTTGGTTTGGAGTAGCAAATGATTGACTTGCGAAGCGATACCGTGACTCGACCGACGCCTGGGATGCGTGAAGCCATGGCGAACTGCGAGGTTGGCGATGACGTGATTGATGTCGATCCGACGTTGGATCGTCTTGAAAAACAAGTAGCAGAGTTGCTTGGAAAAGAACGCGCGCTGTTTGTGCCAAGTGGAACGATGTCGAACCAGATCGCGATTCGACTGCATTGTCGGCCGGGTGATGAGTTTCTGTGCGAAGGTGGTTGCCACATCTACAACTACGAGCAAGCTGGTTACGCGCAACTAAGTGGCGTCGCCGTACGTACGCTTCATGGTGATGGTGGTGTGTTGAAGCTCGCTGACTTCGAGAACACGATTCATCCAGACGACGAGCATTTCGCACCAACTCGGTTAGTGACGCTTGAGAATACGCACAATCGCGGCGGGGGGCGGACTCAGCCCTATGCAAACGTCGAGCAGATCTGCGAATGGGCTCGAAACCACGGTCTCGCCACGCACTTAGACGGCGCCCGTCTGATGAACGCAGTTGTAGCATCTGGCGTCGCCGCAAAAGAATGGGCTCAACATTTTGACACGGTGAGCGTCTGCTTTAGCAAAGGCCTGGGCGCCCCGGTAGGTTCGGCGCTCGCTGGAACGCACGAGTCGATTCAAATCGCGCGTCGACATCGCAAAGTTTTTGGCGGAGGTATGCGACAGGCGGGCGTGATTGCCGCTGGGGCGTTGTACGCGCTCGAGCATCAAGTCGAGCGGCTTGCGGATGACCATGCAAAAGCTACGAAGCTAGGTGAAGCAATCTCCGCCGCAGCGGGATTGGAACTCGCTAATGAGAAAGTCGACACCAACATCGTCTTGTTTCATGTGTTGGAGTCGACAGGCAAAACCGCAGTAGAAGTCGTCGAGGAACTGAAAGGCCACGACATCCATGTTTTTGATATCGGGCCGCACTCGATCCGCGCTGTTACTCACTTGGATGTTTCCGCCGAGCAGATCGATTTGGTGTGCAGCGTGTTGCGTGAGATGTAGCTTTCCAGAAGAAGTTGGAAATACTTCACGACTTGCGCTACTTTCGTTTTCGAACTGGCCCTTTTTTCTTCGCAGCCTTTTTCGCGCGAGGCTTGCGTTCCGCAGGCATCGATTTCGAGAGCAACGAGTACAGCAGGCTCGCCGGATCGAGCGTCGGAATAGCGTTCTTCAGACGCGTCGTTCGCTCGTCGATCTCGCTTTGGATCTCTCGCTTTTGGTCCTCTAGCTGACCGATCCGCCTCAGATCGTCGTAAAGCTCCTCTTGCGAGGGTGGCTGAGACGTTTCAGTTTCTGAAGCTGTGCCTTCGTGGAAGTCGTTCATAGTTAGCTTTACTCGGCCCGTGTAGATCAGATTGTTGGCGGAATCGACAATTAGAATCATATCTGCGACAGGTTGTTGAATCAGCCTTTTTCAAAATATTTTGCGGAAGTATCGGATAAGAGAAATGAACGGTTTTTGTAACCCTGAGCAAGGCAAAACGTTACGGCGATCGAGGGGCCTTTTTGCGTCGAGATAATCAAGTGGCGGACAGGCTTCACTGTTCGTAAGTCCTTTGATTGCAGTGGCTTAGGTGAGGTGCCTTGAATCTTGTGGAGCCTCCGAACTAGCATAAGGGAGAAGAGGCAACCGCACTTTCGGGGCACGGGATGATGAAACGAGGGCAGAACCACAAAGCGAAAAAAAGCATGGCGGTTCGAGCTGTGTCTTCGCGTGGTCGGCTCAATCATGCTGCACCGCTCAGTCAAAGAATGCGCGGCGCCGAAAAGAGCGAATGCCTACCATTCGCACCGCCTGAAGATTGGTACGAACCAACCGAAGAAGGCACGGCTGACTATCGGGTCGTCAATCAAGAACCGGGGGAAGGTTACGTTCACGTTCTCACCGAAAAAGAGATTCGTGCAAGGCTTTCGAAACTGCCCGAGTCGGCGCTTTATCCGCTCGAGGTCGTACAACTTAGTCGTATGACGAAGAAAAAGCAGAGTTTTCCCTGCTACGGTATGCAGTGGGGACCGACGCTTTATCTTTACCCGATCGAAGAGACGTTAACCGAGTACTTCTCGCAACCTCCGCGACCAGCTGAGTACAACGAGGCCAAGCAGTACGGTGGGCGTTGGGTTCAAGACGGTTCGGAATGGCAGCTGATTTGGACGGAAGCCACTATCAAAGACTTCTATCTGAACAACATTCTGATCCACGAGTTGGGTCACTTGCTCGACAATCGTAACACGAGTTACACCGACCGTGAGCGATACGCAGAATGGTTTGCTATCGAGCACGGGTTGAAAAAGAGCGCGAGCAAATCACGGCGGCGCCGAAAACGCACAAAAGTTCGCCGTCGTCATCACGCAGGTTAGACTCGACTTTTCTGCACCGGTCCTTTGTTCGTTCATTTTTGACACGATGAATAGGACCAACTCTCTAGCCGGCCTTGAATTTAGCGTTTTGAGCACACCGCTCGAAAATGAGCATTAAGAGAAAAGCCCCCGAACGTTTCAGCAGCCACAACTAAGACTACAATGAATGGACTTCACCTTTTAAGGGGCGTTCGCTGTGGTTCGGCAAGTTATCTTTGCGTTTTTCGTTTTTTTGTGCGTGACCGCACCGCTTCTTGGCCAAACGAAAGAAACAGGAATCGCAGATGTGCGGCAATCGCTCAAGGCGGCGGGCAAGCACTTTCGAGCTGGTGAGCTTGAGCCAGCACAAGCTGCCCTGAAGATCGCCAAGCAGCAACTCGATCGATTATCGAATGACGAAGCCACGCAGGAGGCCGCAAAGCCGCTGCGTACGTCGTGGACGAAGGCGACACAACTAGTGGCTTCGAAGCTCGGCGACGAAAGGGATAAGAAACTCGAGCCCACAAAAGGAGTCAGCTTCGCATCGGACTTAGCGCCGACTCTGGTCGATCGCTGTACTGGTTGTCATGGCGCTGATCGGGCTCGTGCGGAGCTACGTGTCCACACCTTTGCAGGTCTGTCCGCTGGTGGCGAAAATGGTCCCATTATCGATACGCTCGAAGCTGACAGTAGCCTGATGATTCTGAAAATGAAGGGCGAGGCTGACGGCGATCGTATGCCACCCAACGGTGATCCGCTGTCTAGTGAGCTCATTGCGAAATTCGAACAGTGGATCGCGGCCGGCGCGAAGTTCGACGGCCAAGACAAGATGGCTCCACTTTCGCAAATCATTCTGTCCAATCGCCGCAAAGTATCTAGCGCATCGGAACTAACCAACGCTGCGAAGGAAGCTGTGCAGCGGAATTGGGATCTCGCCTATCCGGGCCGCAAGCCCACAATCGTCCAAACGCAGAACTTCTTGCTGGTATCGGACAAGGCGGACGTGGCGAAGCTCGAAAGGGCAGGGGAGCAGGCTGAGGAGATGCTGGGTGAGAGTTTGAAGTGGCTCGGTTTACCCAAGGACACGGAATTGAAAGGTGCACTCACGTTGTACGTGATTCCCAAGCAATATGATTTCGCTGAGTGGGGGCAAATGGTTGAAAAGCAAACAGCGGTCAGCGCTCAACCACTGCATTGGCGAAACAACGAAGGCTTTGGCTACATCGTCGCCGGGCCGAGTAGCTTCAGTGACAAAGAAGAATTGGCGGACGAGTCTCAGCTGGCTCGAATGTTTGTTTCCACAATCTTGAGTCGCTGGGGTGCGCCGACCTGGTATGCGGAAGGTCGTGGTCGGTACACACTTGGCCAAGCAAATCGTCGAGATCCCAGAACGAAAGCTTGGAAGTCGTCCGCTACTGGTGTGCTTGCTGAAGTTAGAAAGCCGAAGCAGATATTCGATGCGGAACTTCCAGTCGCACAGGCCGACGTTGCGAGTTGGGCGTTCGCTGCGTTTCTTGGAAGTGATCAACGACGCTCGGGGCGGTTACATTCGGCACTACATGCCGGAAAGACGTTTGACCGTTCGTTTGCCAACGCCTTTGGCGGTCCGCCGCTGAAAGTCTGTGAAGCGTGGCTCAAGACATTCCAGCGTCCCGGCATGCGACGGAACTAGATTCTGTGCGAACTTAGTTAGACGTTGATCTCGTAGCCTTTGCGTTGCTCGCGAGCGATGAAGCTGTTGGCTTGCTCATCACCGACGAATTTGTCGGTCGCTGGATCGAATGTGAGCTTTCGGTTAAGCCGCATAGCGATGTTGATTGCGTGGCAGACGGCCAGCATGCGGTGATGTGATTCCGCGTCCGAGATCGGTGTCTCGCGTGACTTGATGCAATCGACGAAGTGCTGCATGTGGCTCTTCGGTGCTGGACGACCGTAGAGCTTGTCAGCCCAATCGCCGGGCAGCGGATTCGACTTGAGTTGTTCGACAGGCTTTCCGACGAGCTTGCCACGGTTGACGAGGAAGCGCCCTTTCGAGCCCTCGAACATGATTCCATTCTCGAAGCCAAGCGAATCGCTCGCGTTGTCGGTCACAAACATTTCGATACCGTCTTTGAAAGTCACTTTTACGTTGAACTTCAATGCGCAATTGAATCGATCGTCTTGCATCGGCATACCGTCTTTGAATTCCACGGGATGCACAACGGAAAGCGGGTCGATCTCGATGTTTCCTATGTCTGAGGTGAGCTTCTTAATCGACCACATCGCGATATCGACATGGTGAGCGCCCCAGTCTGTAAGCTTGCCGCCCGAGTACTCATAGAACCAACGATAGTAGCGGTGAGCTCGGCTGAACGGATGGCCGGCACCCCAACCTGACGTGTCGACCCACTTGCCTTCGCGGTAAGGGACGACGGGACACTGCCCCAGCCACTTTTCCCAGTTCAGGCCTTGCGGAGGGTCTGCCACTGGCATCGAACCGCTATCACGCGAGCCGCCGATCGCGACGGTAAGTTTCTTGACATCGCCGATGCGGTTGTCGTGCATCATTGCGACGGCAGTAGCAAAACGCTGGCCGAACTCAGTTCGCTGTTGCGTGCCGACCTGCAGAACTTGGCCGGTCTTTTTGATCGTCTCGAGAATCTGTTGGCCTTCTTTAATTGTCAGTGTGAGCGGCTTTTCGCAGTAGACATCTTTTCCGGCTTGCATCGCTTCGACGACATGCTTCGTGTGCCAGTGATCAGGCGAACCGATCAGCACGGCGTCAATTTCTTTGTTGTCGAGTACGTGCCGATAGTCTTCGTGAGTATGGACGACCAATGGGCGGTTGAATTCACGATGTTGGTCGAAGATCACTTGCTTGGCGCGACCTGCTTGCACGGCATCCACATCGGCGACGGCAAGGCCTGGGCCAAGCTCGGTCGAAAATGGCCCAAGTGCTGTGTGGAAGCGAATTCCTGTGCCGATGTAACCAAAGTTAGGTTGTTCGTTCGGACTCTTTTCATCCGCGGTGAGGGCGGCTGTAGATGAGAAGTACAATCCGGCACTGGCAGCTGCGGTTGCGGAAGTCTGAAGAAACGAGCGACGTGAAAATGGATTGGCCAAGCTGACACCCAACGATTACGAAGAAGATTCAGGATTTGAAGACGAGAATAAGTAGTCACATTGTAGCAGACGGTTCTTCAGATTTGATGGCTGATTGGCCGAGAATACTGCGGTGAAATCCCTCGATCTGGCTCCAGCCAGGCGAAGCAGTGGGCCTAGCGTTGCATTGTCAGCGGAAGACCAATTCGGTATGCTCCGGGATTACACATCGATCAAATTACGGGCTACGCGCCTCGTCGTAACATTAAGGATAACGATCCATGGCATACGAACTTCCCGCTCTCCCATTTGCTCCAGCGGCACTCGAGCCGCACATCGACGCCAAGACGATGGAAATCCATCACGGCAAGCATCACCAGGGGTACGTGAACAAGGTCAATGCTGCCTTGGAAGGCACCGGCCTTGAAGGCAAGGCGATCGAAGAAGTCGTCAGCAATCTGGATGCTGTACCGGAAGACAAACGTGGCGCCGTTCGCAATAACGGTGGCGGCCATGCGAATCACTCTCTGTTTTGGTCTATCTTGAGTCCCAGCGGCGGAAGCCCAAGCGGCGACCTCGCGGCTGCAATCGATAGTGAACTGGGTGGCTTCGATAAATTCAAAGAAGCTTTCTCAGCTGCGGCCGGCACTCGCTTCGGTAGCGGTTGGGCTTGGTTGAGCGTTGACAATGGAAAGCTGGTTGTAGAGAGCACTCCTAACCAAGACTCACCATTGATGGAAGGTCGCACTCCCATTCTTGGACTCGACGTCTGGGAGCATGCGTACTACTTGAACTATCAAAATCGCCGTCCCGACTACGTGGCAGCGTTCTTCAACATCATCAACTGGGATGCGGTCGCTGAACGATACGCTGCTGCGAAATAGTTCGATCGGTTGATTCAAATACGTTTTTAGACAAGGTAAGAGACATGGCTAAGCCACATCGCAAAGTTAAAAAAGCCAACCACGGCAAACGACCTGCTAACGCAAAAGCACGCAAGCTAAAGCGCGCAAAGGTAAAAACGTAGTCGAATACGAATAGAGTGTGAGGTCGCTTAACAGTGACCTTCGCTTGGTTTTAACGGCAAGTCGAAGGCGACTGCGCGCCGCAACGGATTGCATGCAGTCGTTTTTAGCTTGCCGTTCATTCGTAGACTCTCTCCGCATCTTGATGGATAGCCCTTCTACCTTCCGGGGCCAATTGTTTTCATGCCTGCAGCCAAAGAACGAATTGTCGACTTAAGCAAGCAGGACCTCACGCAGGTCTTTGCCGGCATCGAGGAGATCCGTAAGTACAATCCGCAACGCTTCGAGATGGAGCAACTGTCAACGATCGTCTACGTGGACAACGAAAACCATATTTGCCTCGGTTACAAAGACATCACCGAAAATGAATTCTGGGTTCGCGGGCACATGCCTTCAATGGCTCTCATGCCCGGCGTCGTCATGTGCGAGGCTGCAGCTCAGATCTCGAGCTTCTACACGCAGCGTTTCGATCTGCTCGGCGCCGATATGGTCGGCTTCGGTGGACTCGAAAACGTACGTTTCCGTGACATGGTTGTGCCAGGCGATCGATTTTATGTCGCGTGCAAACTTATCAAAGCTCGGCGCAATCGCATGATCGTGGCGAACTTCGAGGGGTACGTAGAAGATCGACTTGTCGTGGGCGGACAAATCAAAGGCATTCCACTTAAGTCTCCCGATAGTGAATCAGCGTGACGCATTCCGACGACAAGATTCTGCATGAAACGCCTTATCTGAACTTGGTGCAGCGAGGCAAGTGGTTTCTGGCTCGGCGCCCCAATACTTCTGCCGTGGTTTGCGTCGCAGCGGTGACTGCCAAAGGACTTTTAGTCGTTGAGCAATATCGTCCGGCTGTCAGGTGCAACACAATCGAATGTCCAGCCGGGCTAGCGGGCGACATTGTAGGGTCGGAAGACGAGCCAATCGTCGAAGCAGCGAAACGTGAGCTTCTCGAGGAAACGGGCTTCGTCGCAGAAAAGTGGACCGAGATCATGCCGATGCCGTCGTCAGCTGGCCTTACGGATGAATTGGTGACGATGTTCCGTGCTGAAAACCTCACACGGAAACATGCGGGAGGTGGCGACGAAACGGAAGATATCACGGTTCACGAAATTCCGCTGGCCGAAGTCAGACAATGGCTCTTCGCCCAACGTGATGCTGGCAAGTTGGTGGACGCTCGCGTTTTCTCGGCCATCTATTTCGTCAGCGAGTGAGTACCGCCTGTCGGTGGATGGCTGCTTCGCTATGGAATAAGCGAGTCTCGCTGAGCGAGCGCTGCGTTCGCTTGTTGTGCTCCTCATGTTCCCAAACACTGGCACAGCCAGTGCCACACAGGTTGATTCGACGCTAGTTTTTTGAAGTATCGATCATCTGACGTTGCCTGCGCGCGACCGAGTTTGTCGAGGATGGTGGCGTGGCGGCGTAGGGCTCGGTGGGTTCGGACATTCTTGGGGCCCATGGTTTCCAGATAAATCTCGACGGCTTCGCGCAAACATGCTTCGGCCTCGAGTTCCTGCCCGCGATCAAATAGTTGCTCGCCGTATCGATAAAGTGCTCGCGCCGTACGAGGCTGACGACCGTAGGCGACTCGACAAGCTGCCACCGCTTCCTCCATGAAATCGACGCCTTGCTTGCGATGTTCTTCCGCATTCGCGGCAATCACTCGAGTCGCCATCTCAAGCTGCAAATGCGTGACGACGGGGTGATATCGGCCAAGCATTCTCTGCGAGGCGTCGATCACTTCCTGCGACTTTTCAATCGCCGCTTCCGTTTGCCCGGTCTGCCAATGTACGATTGCAGCCACCGAGTCCAACGCAATCGCGACGTAATTTGCACCTCGAGGGTCCTGATGCAACGCAGCCCTCGCCTCATTCAGTGCACTCATGGACTCGACGTACTTTCTGCGAACTCGGCAAATGATGGCTTTGCCCAGCCACGCATGGGCGAGTTCTTGCGGTGGTGGATCCGCTTCGCTCGTACGGATTTCAAGCACCTGGTTAATCAGTCGTTCCGCTTCCTGACTCTCGGCTCCAGTGAGATTGCTTTCCAAGACGATGAAGGCAAAAAAAAGTTTATTGGTCGCTCCGCGCGGATCCATTTTCCCATAGAGTTCATCCAGCATGGTCACCGATTCGCGGTAGTGCGGAACGGAAGCTTCGTAGTTTCCTTGGATGTAACGGATCATCGCCAGCACCGTCAGCGCATCTGCCGTCTTCACATGCGGCGTCGCTCCATGTAAATCTCGCAGTGTTTGCAGCGATTCCTGAGCTAGTTTTTCGGCCTCTTTCAAACCGCCCAAGCTCACGTAGGTTTCGGCGAGGGCTGTTTTGATCGTGGCACGTATCTGGCTCGTCCACCGAAGAAACGTAGCGTGACGATTTCGCTGTGACGCGCACTGTGCTGTTGCAAATCGTTCAACGCATCGTCTAATGCAATCAAATCAAATTGATGTTCTTGCTCGACTTGGTCAATGGCTTCATCCAGCGGCACGCGTTCGTAGTTGCCTCCGCGTTTCAATCGGTTGCGCGTTCGGGCGTGCGCCACCAACACTTGTCGCATGGCGCGGGCCATGGCGGCGAAGAAAAACTCGCGACACTTCATGTCTTCTAGCGATTCGCCTTGAAGCATCCGTGCCGCGGCTTCATGGACTAAAGCCGTCGGTTGCAGCGTGTGTCCGGGCGCCATCATCTTAGGCTTGGCGGTACCACGTTAGAAAACTATTCGATTCCCGAGACGCAGGCGAGTTCGTTTATCGCTTGCCTGGAGTTTCTATTGCTGGAGCGAATTCGCTCAAACCTTTTGAAGTTGCTCACTTGGTTCGCAATTCGCAAGACACGGGCGCAACGACCAGTCGTTGAAAGCCTGCAACTTCAACTTCGAAGCTTAAACCTTGACCGATCATCATCCTCAACCGGACTCCGCACGATGAAACTTTGCTGGATAACTACGA
>CAYNJG010000133.1:0-19629 GCA_964397295.1 uncultured Pirellulaceae bacterium | reverse complement strand
GCAGTGATCTTTGTAAAGATTCGCTTCGTCCACAGCGTTTCGCTTAAGCAGTTTTACAACCCAGCGCGGATCAAGGTCGATGCAGAAGCAGATGCCACCGCGATACTGACAGAGATGTTCAACGGCCAGGCGCAGGCGACGCGGTCCCGATGGTCCGAGCATCAACCAATTCGCGCCACGAGGAAAATACTCCTCTGGCAGCGTATCGCTAAAAATCTCGTAATCGACGCGATGATCTTCGACAACCATGCGGCTCTTCGGGATTCCCGTCGTGCCACCAGTCTCGAAAACGAAAACAGGACGGCCCTCGTAGCCCTTTGGTACCCAGCGACGAATGGGGCCACCGCGAAGCCACTCATCTTCAAAATGCGGAAACTTTTTGAGGTCGTCGTAGCATTTCACTTCGGTGAGTGGATCGAAGTTCAGTTCGGCGCGTTTTTCAAGCCAGAAAGGGCAACCCGTCGATTCGTGGAAATGCCACTGAACGATTTCGTGGGTATGGGCGTCGAGGCGATCACGAGCCTCTTTGGCTCGAGTCAGAGTTTCCGGTGCAATGGTCATGAGGAGATCCGTAGGAGGGTTCACGCGACATTATAGCCAGAACCCCAGGACGACAAGATCCAAGGTTTCGCAACCGAAGCATTTAGATGAGGTAGCCGCAATGAAGCTTGCTAAAGATCCTTTGACCAACGAGCCGTTTTGCAAGTTTCACTGCCTAGCGGTTGGATGATCCGAGACGAATCTATTCCGAGCCGTTGGCACTCAGTTGTGAAAGAACTTGCAACACGCCATTCAAATGAGCCATGCGTGGACCGAAGCGATCGACGAACTCGTTCAATACGAATTCTCCATCCATCAAGTGCTCCGAGCTATCGATGATCTCTTCGGTGACGGCATCGAGAAACGTGCTCTGAACTTTGCCAAGGATTTCCGAAGCGTCACGGCATCGTTTTGCTGTGCGAGGATTGGCTTGTTTCCATTGAGCAAGCTCAGCGGAACGTTGTCGTTGCGCCGCACTCATTTGCTCAAGCAACTCTTCAAGCAATTCATTTTGACGATCTTGCGCTGCGACCATTTGCAAAAGCACTTGGCTCAGGTTGACCTTCTGCTGATCTGGGGGCGTGTGAGTGGAAACATCAATGTGCGTGAAGAGAGGCGACGATTGGTCAGGTTTTTGTGACATTGGTTTCCTTCACGGTATTGGTTGGCATTCGCTCAAGCATGTCGAATTTGGTGCTGGCCAAGCGATGCGAGTATCCCCTGATTATAAGCTGGCTCTGATAGCCTTGTCCACTATTCTGCAATCGTGGTACGGCCAAGTTGCGAGCAAGACAGCAGGCCTTAACTATTGGCTAGCCAAAACATCCATCGCTGTTTGCGGGTTCGAACCAGTAGTTTTCGGGAATGTGCTTGACATTTTTCTACGTCTGCCATCAACCATGAGGATTAAATCGCTGGCGTCGGCGAAGCTTAAAGTCTGCGAATTGATCGTACGATGGAAGCCACTGTGAATGTACCTTTCCTCCGTGCTGGCACCGACAACACTTCATGACAGCTAGCGTAAAACAAGACAATCAGCATCAGAATTGGCTCGGCTATCTGACCTACGTCGAGCTGCATGCTGTCGGAACTGTGGGTGGCTTGCTGCTCGTCGATCGTCGAGCAAGACCGGTTGAGTTTCATTGCTCGGCTCCCATCCTGCCGTCGCGTACGCAAGAGATACTCTACGGCCGAACACTGAAGTCTGCGCTTCTCTGCGACCAGATAGGAAAGTCATTGATTAACCAGCTTAAGCAACCGCCGCAATTGATTCTGACGGATGAGCCGCTGGCGTTGCCCTTGCGGAAGCTGATTGAAATTCCACTCGCGCTATTCGTCCGTGAAAATACTTTGGACGATGAGGCTATCGAAAGCGATGCCGAGAATTGGACGTTTGAGTCTGGTCGAAATAGCGTGACAATTGCCAGAGACGCGACGGACGATCGAGAAGTGGTTCGAAGAACCGTCCGCGAAGGGCGTGGTGTTTGGGATCTTAGCGAACCCATCGAACGCATTCGTGAAGCCGTGCAAGAAGCACATCGAGCGGCCGCCTAGTCATGTTGTTTGCGCCCTTTGAAGACGTGCGACTACTCGATCCGTCATTCGCTCCGCTTTCGACCGGTACCGTTGTTTCGCTGAAGACGTTGGCTCCTAAAGTGAAGTGCCGCGAATTCCTTTTTCCTAGCGCAAAGGGGACATGGCTCGACAAGGTACAAGAGGCTCCGCCCGCGCCTTCAGCGAAAGTCGTGAAACCGCCGTCGGATGACGGGAACGAAAAAGCGCGAAGCACAAGGACTCGTTTTCAACCGCCCGACGATGTCGTCAAGATAGAAGACAGGCTCTTCTATCTGCTCCAACCGCCACTGGAAAATGTCCTCGGCGTCGGTGAGCTTGCGTTGCCCTTTGAACCGTTTTCCTATCAGTACAGCGGTATCGGTTTTCTTTACCCGCGGCATGCGGCCGTCCTCGCTGACGAAATGGGGTTGGGGAAAACGATGCAGGCGATCACGTCGATTCGCCTCCTTCTGCATGCTCAAGAAGTCCGTTCAGCGATTCTCATTTGTCCCAAGCCATTGATTCCCAATTGGCAGCGCGAGTTTGCCTTGTGGGCGCCGGAGCTGCCGGTCACGGTGATCGAAGGATCAGCCGAACAGCGAAAGTGGGCGTGGCAACGGAACGAGTTTCCCGTCAAGATTGCGAACTATGAAGCTGTACTACGTGATAGCGAGTTGGTGGAAGACGAAACGATTTCCGCAGATCTCGTCGTCTTGGACGAAGCACAACGCATCAAAAACGCCAACAGCTCGACGAGCCAAACGATTCGTCGTGTATCACGACGACGAAGTTGGGCACTCACAGGAACGCCGATCGAGAACAGTACGGATGACTTGGTTGGCATATTCGAGTTCTTGAGCGCTGGAATGCTGCGTCGCGACATGGCGCACCGGGATCTTTCGAACGCGACTCGCGACTACATCATTCGGCGCACGAAAGATGATGTGCTTAAGGACTTACCGCCAAAGCTCTTTCGCGATGCGTGGCTCGATTTGACTCCGCCGCAACAGGCTCGCTACGAATTGGCCGAAGGCGAAGGGATCGTGCGGCTGGAAGATATGGGCAAGAGTATCACGATTCAGCACGTGTTTGAGTTGGTGTTGCGGCTCAAGCAAATCTGCAACTTTGATCCGGTAACGGGACAGAGTAGCAAGCTTGATCGTTTGCAGGTGGACCTAGAAGAAGTGGCGCAAAGCGGCAAGAAGGCCATCATCTTCAGCCAGTGGGTGCAGACACTAGATCATCTTGGCGAGGAACTCAGTCGGTTTCGACCGTTGATGTACCACGGCCGGATTTCTGCGAAAGAACGCGAACGGTCGATCGACCGTTTTCGAGAGTCCGACGAGCACACGGTGATGCTCATCAGTTACGGTGCCGGTAGCGTTGGTTTGAACTTGCAGTTTTGCAACTACGTATTCTTGTTCGATCGCTGGTGGAATCCTGCTGTCGAGGACCAAGCCATCAATCGTGCTCATCGCATTGGTTCATCGGGCCCCGTTACGATTACGCGATTTGTCGCTCCGGGGACAATTGAACAACGCATCGATGATATTCTTCGCGATAAGCGTGAACTGATGAGTCAGATACTTGACTGCCAAGATTGCCCGCGACAACTGGGGCTCTCTCAGAAAGAAATATTCGGTCTCTTCGATCTAAAGGTAGAATAGAACGTACACGCGGCATGCCACGAAAAGGTTACGCTGACCATGTTCGTCGTGATGAGCAGCCCTAGTGAAGTGCAAGACTGCAATTCTGATACGCGGTCGATGGCTACATTCACACGAATGGTAATGCGTTGATTCATGAAGACGGAGCCACTACCCAAGATTTCTGGAGTCGCTTGGTTGTCGCTGTCGGCAATCACCGCGATTGGCATCTTTCTGCGATTCCGTGTTTGTGGCGAGAGTTTGTGGCTAGACGAGCTTCACACAGCATGGACGGCTATGGTCGGCGATGCACAGCTCGCCGATCGAGCACGTTTAGGCAATAACGGGTCGCTGTATTTCTATTGCGTTCGTGTCTTCACGCAGATCTTTGGCCAGTCCGAATGGACGTTGCGACTTCCGTCATTGATTGCTGGTGGGTTGCTGATCCCCGGCACGTTTTTCGTTTGCCGTGTTTGGCGTTGTGCGACCGTCGCGTCGCTACTTGCTGCGGCGCTCGTGGCGGTGGACCGGAACATGTTTTTCTTTTCATGTGAGGCCCGACCGTACGGTTGCGTGCAGCTATTAGGGCTTGTCCACATCTTCTTGTTTGTTCGACTGCTGACGGGTCGAAAACGGACGTGGACGTGGCTGATTTGGGTTCTTTGCGGTATGGGCATGTTTCATTTGCACTGTACCTCTGCATTAATAATTGCTGCCGAAGTGATCGCCTACATGGGCTTACGCTGGTTTGCCTACCCCATAGAAATACAGCCTCGATACTTATTGATCGGTTTTGTGGTCATCGCGCTGGGAATTTTGCCGGGACTAGGTTTGTTACAAACCATTGCCGAACGCCGTGAGAACTGGTCGCACTTCGTCAAAATGACGCGAAACCCACTGAAGATGCTGACGATGTATCCGTTGGGCGTTTATTTGTTGGCTCCGCTAGTGCTTGGTTTTGCTCTACCGTTTTTTCAAAATGCCCTTGGGCGAGTTGGAGCTTTGCCCGAGCAGGACGAAGAGCCGGAGCTTCGTGAGACTCCTTATCTGATGCCGTTGATCGTTTGTGGCTGTTGCCTTGTTGTGCCGATCGTGACTGCGTGGACGCTCACCGAGGCCGACATCGTACGTTTGTTTTTTCGTCGGTATTTGATTGCGTCTAGTGTTGTACTCGCACCGCTTACGGCCCTTTTAATTTGTTCCCTGGTGCGTCGCGGGCGTTCTGTTGTCTATGTCTCGGGTTTCGTGTTTGCCATTGCGGTAATTGATGCTTCGTTCCGCTCGAACTTCACGAGTCGGGTACACGAGGACTGGCGCGATGCGGTCGAGGTACTGAACCGTGAGCCCGTCGACCAGCCTGTCATACTATACAGCGGCCTGATCGAAACTGACGCTTGGCACGCAACAACAAACTCTGAGTACAGATCGTATTGTGAGTTCCCATTGCGTGGCATCTACGCCATCGATTCGGAACGCGAAGTCACTATTCTTCCACGTTCGCTTGCCGTTCCTCCGATCCGGTTGCCTGATGAAACTAGCCACGCGTGGCTGCTCGTTCGCAGTTCATCGCCGAGTGAGGTAAAAGAAGGCGTGTTGCAAACGCTTGGCGAGCAGTGGTCAATAGAGACTCAACAACAATGCGGCCGTTTGTTGCTCTGTTTGTTGCAACGAGTCGAGTAATCAGACGCGACGAGAACGGCTACGCTCCCTAAGTTTGGCAAAGTAATTGGATCAGTCGATCGTTCGCGGGCGGAAATCGATACTCAGACAACAGATGTTGGTCGACCCAACGAAATCGATCGGGCGTGGGCTCATTTTTGGAACTAGCAAGCCGACACCGAAAGAATCGCACCGCGACACTGTCGTGTTCGTAGTCGAATTCCTCCGGTGGGTACTCGTCGACCACGTCCACACGCAATCCGGTCTCCTCCCACGTTTCGCGCACGGCAGCCGCTTCGTCGGATTCGCCCGCTTCGACCTTGCCGCCAGGAAACTCCCAGTAGCCAGCCAACGTCGTATCTTCTTCACGGAGTCCAATCAAAACACGATTGCCGTCAACGATCACGGCGACAGCAATCTTTGTCGGCAAAGCGTCCATGTTGGTTTGCTTGGCAAATGCTATTTCAGATCGTCCAGCAAACGCCCGGGCGAGCCCATTATGTTGTAGCCGGCGTCAACGTGGTGAATCTCACCCGTTACGCCGCCGGACATATCCGACAGCAAGTAAGCACCGGCGTTCCCGACTTCTTCGTGGGAGATGCCGCGATTCATTGGTGACATTCGCTCGTAGAGTGAAAGCATGTCGCTTGCTCCAACCGCAGTACTGGCGAGCGTCTTCAATGGACCGGCGCTGAGTGCATTGACGCGGATCCCTTGCGGACCGAGGTCAAAGGCAGCGTAGCGCATGGCCGAATCGAGTGCAGCTTTACAGATCCCCATGACGTTGTATCCCGGTACACATCGTTCGCCGCCGAAGTAAGTCATCGTGAGTATCGAACTGCCGGGAGGCATTATGTCTTTCGCTGCGTTTGAAACTGCCAGCAAACTGTACGCACTAATGTCCATCGCTAACTTGAAACCATCGCGACTGGTTGCAACCGTGTCCTTTTGAAGGTCGGCGCGATCAGCGAATGCCACCGAATGAAGCAGAAAATCAATTTGGGAGAATTCTTGCTTCGTATGCTCAATTACATCTGCGATGTTCTCGTCACTCTGTACGTCCAGCGGAATCAAGAATTTGCATGCAGGATTATCCGCGCCGACGCATTTCTCGACACGTCTTCTGTTTTTCTTTTTGTCGTCGTCAGGCTTATCGGGAAGATGGGTGAAGCCACACACTCCACCTTCCGATATGATCTTTTTCGCAATCGCCCACGCGATAGAGCGGTCATTGGCAATACCGATGACGAGTCCTTTTTTACCTTCGAACAATCCCATTTCATCAATCCTCTCGCACGTCCAAAATCTAAATCCATTGTTGGTCAAGACTTAGGATATCGATCAAGTACGCCTGTTGTCTATTGGAGACACCGTACTACCCTGTAAATGGATACCGAGACTACTCGAAGAGCCAATAATTTATATGTCATCATCGTTGATGCTAGGCAGGATATCTGCCTGTCCCGCAGCCCAACAACTTTCGGCGGAACTATTGGTTGAGCTCGGTCAAACGGAATCAACAGGCAAATTCCTCGAAAACTCACTACCGAAAATCCTGCGTTCCTGTGATGCGGTTGCTGCCGCTGTCTATGCGCCGGAACGTGGCCAATGGCGGCAGCATTTCGCCACTTCGTCGATTGAAGGTTTCGACACGAATGTGCTGGCGGAGGCGATTGACAAGGATCAGGCAATCTTGAGCGGCGAGTGGGGCGTCGCACCACTCATCCGTCAGTCTGCAGCGGGTGAGGCCCTGGTACTGAAGTTCAAGGGCCCCGGCACCGACGCCACAACGGTTGACGCGTTTGCGGCGCTCGTCAGTGTTGGACTCGATAGCGTTCGGGCAAGACAACAGGATCAACGTCGCGTACGTCGTCTCGAGGCCATTCTGGAGATTGCTGGTCAGTGGAATCAGAATCTCGAGATGGATTCACTGCTACTACAGATGGCAGAGACTTCGACGCGGTTGCTAGATAGCGAACGGGCGAGCATCTTCCTATGGGATAAAACGAATCGCGTGTTGATCGGTCGCCCAGCCCTTGGTGTCGACGGAAACGAATTGCGCATCCCTGACACGCAGGGCATCGTTGGGCAGGTTGTTCAATCTGGCGAACTCCGTCGCGTCGATGAGTCCGAGGAGAAAGAAATCGCGCGAGACGTTGATAAGCAACTAGGTTTCCACACGAGAAACCTCTTATGCGTACCGTTGCGAAGTGCTGATGGGAAAACGCTCGGCGCGTTCGAGATGATCAACAAGAACGCCGGCAACTTTAGTAAGGAAGACGAGCTGGGACTTGTTGAGTTGGCCAGTCACGCGGCCATCGCGCTGGAGAACACGCAACACTTTAAACAGTTGCTGGACAGCAAAAAACAAATCGCACAACAGGCGGCGGAGCAAGTTCGTTTGATTGGCGAGTCGATGGCGATCGAAACGCTTCGCAGTACGGTGCGTCGTGTTGCCGATACAGACTTGGCCTTGTTGGTATTGGGAGAAAACGGAACCGGTAAAGAAGTCGTTAGCCAACTTGTGCATTACCTGAGTCCGCGTCGGGACGAGCCCTTCATTGCGGTGAATTGCGCAGCGTTAACGGAAACGTTGTTGGAAAGTGAATTGTTTGGCCACGAGAAAGGGGCCTTCACGGACGCACACGAGGCGCGGCAAGGCAAGTTCGAACTCGCTTCCGGTGGCACGTTGTTCTTGGATGAGATCGGTGACTTGAGCCTTGCAGGGCAAGCGAAGCTGCTCCGCGTGTTGGAAGAAAAAGTCGTTGTTCGTGTCGGTGGGTCGATTCCGATTCCAACGGATGCCCGCGTCATTGCCGCAACGAACCAAAACCTATCCGAAATGGTGCGAGACAAACGTTTCCGCGAAGATCTCTTTTTCCGGTTGAACGTGGTAACGCTGGAGTTGCCTCCACTGCGTGATCGTGTGGACGACATTATGTTGCTGGCCGGTCATTTTCTCGGTGATTTCGCAAAAAAAGCGAGACGTCCGCTTCCAAAGTTCACCGAGGCGGCGATTTCACGCATGCGGCAACATCCGTGGCCTGGAAACGTTCGCGAATTGCGAAATCTGATGGAACGGCTCGCGTACCTCACTCAAGGTGACCAAGTAGACGTTGACGATTTGGCGTTTATTCTTTCGGCTGATCGCGATGCGACGTCTGGGATCTCGATGGAGCTTTCACTCACGGAAGCCACCCGCCAATTCCAATCCGGCTACATCCGCAAACACATCGCTGCAGCAGGTGGCAACATGAGTGACGCCGCAAGGCGGATGGGTTTGCATCGATCAAATCTTTACCGAAAGATGCGCCAGCTAGGGATGAGTGATGCTTCGGCGGAAGATGAAGAGGCGGGTAACGCTTAGCCCGTCGAGGCGAAGCGTCTTCTGCTTCGCGAGAGTAACACGAAACCAGTTGCACCCAGTAAGTTTGTTGCAAGGCAAACAGAAAAGCAACTGACAAATGCTGTTGTTTGATTCGTCCAGCTCGATAGCAAAAGATAGAGTTGCACGCCAATAATCGGACCGATGACGCCGCGAATTCCCGTTAGCGTTATATGAACTCCCATGTATTCGGCATCACGGTCGGGAGGTGCAAAGTGCTGATGTCCCAAGTTCCAAGCGAGTACGCCACCACCGTAGCCAATTCCCAAACACATCGCTGCAAAATAGAGCAACGTGACTTGATGATACCAAACGCCAAGCAACACTAACGTCGATACCAATGCGAATGACCAGACGTGAACGGCTCGGAAGTCAATGACGTGCATGCGTTCCAGTCGTCGACTCCAGAACGGAATCGAGAGCATCATAAATACCGCCGGAATCACCGTCGAAATCGCGATACCGCTGCCGTAGCCCACGTTGAACTCATCTGCCAACGCAATGGTTAGAATCGGGTGCAGCATTAAATTGCCAAACCCCATCATGAACATGCAGGTTAGGTAACCGCGGTACCACCGGTCGTCTCGTAACACACGCGCGATAACAATCGGACTTAGTGAAGGCCGTTGCTTTTTGTCCGCC
The DNA here is from genome assembly GCA_964397295.1 of uncultured Pirellulaceae bacterium. Lineage (GTDB taxonomy): Bacteria > Planctomycetota > Planctomycetia > Pirellulales > Pirellulaceae > CAYNJG01. The sequence goes on along the minus strand of CAYNJG010000133.1, from coordinate 10,203 downwards.
GCGCGTTCGGTCGCTAAGTGTTGTCGTTCGTGACGAAACGGCATCTTTCGATAAAGTGCTGCACCGATAACGCCCATGCACCCCATCGCGACAAATAGATATCGAAACGTCATCGGGTCGTAGTCGAGACTCTTTCCGATCATCAATCCGGCCACCGCCATCACGAGTCCGTCCACGATCATGATCCGACTGGCAATGTCGGGTCGATAAGCGTCTGCATAATTAGCTCGCCAGACTCCAGTACGCAGCGTGATAACACCGCTCCAAATCGTCCAGGACAGAATGCACAGTCCAGTTACCATCCACATGCCAAACCCATTTCGCGGCGCAAACGCGATGAAAGCAACGGCAGCAGATGTGAGCAATTGGAGTGCGACGATAAAACGAACTTTGCGTTTGCCTCGGCTTACACTAGCCCAAAGAAAACTGGCCAGGAATCCGATGGCCTTCGACGCCGCCAGGATGCTAACCGCGAAATCTAGTTGCCAGCTTGAGACACCTTCGACGCCAGCGAACGTTTTTTTTAGAAAGATCGCGATCGTGCCCGCGTGCAATCCACTCAACATGAGTGGCAGCAGCCACCAACTCGACAATTCACGCTGATAACTTAGCCGAGCCATCAACGGCACAGATCGCGGATGAAAGTGAGTGAGTGGTTTCAGGATGCGCGATGCGGAAGACATATTTCGCCGAGAGGCAGCAAGTTTAGTGAGAGCGACATCGTACTAGACTCATGACATCACCGACAGGTTCATGGTAGCGACTGTTTTTTGCCGCACCCCGAGACTATGATTTCGCTAAGTTTCCCCCCTCAATTCTTCACAATTCGGAGCGAGCCATGTTTCGAACGCTTTTCGCACTGCTTGTCACGTTGCTCTTTTACAGCCATGCGTTCTGTGCGGACCGTCCTAACATCATCATCATGATGGCCGACGACATGGGTTATTCGGACATCGGTTGTTATGGCAGCGAAATAGAAACGCCTACGCTGAATAGCTTGGCCGAAAATGGAATGCGTTTCACTCAGTTTTACAACACGAGTCGATGTTGCCCGACGCGAGCTTGCTTGATCACTGGGCTGTACCCGCATCAGGCTGGCGTCGGACATATGATGGAAGATCGAAAGTTACCCGGTTATCGTGGCGATCTTGGTAAGAACACGCGGACGATCGCCGAAGTTATGCGAGACAGTGGCTACGCAACGTACATGTCAGGCAAGTGGCACGTAACGAAAAAGGTTGGTCCCAATCTAAAGCCGGGTGACCAACACAACTGGCCAGCAAATCGCGGTTTCGATCAATTCTTCGGCACGATTCACGGTGCTGGAAGTTTTTGGGATCCGAACTCGCTTGCGAGAGGGCTGCAGCTCATTGCGCCCGGTGACGATTTCTACTACACCGACGCGATCGCTGATAACGCCGTGCAGTACATCACCGAACACAACTCGTCGAAACCGTTTTTCATGTACGTGGCGTTTACTTGTCCACATTGGCCAATGCATGCACGTGAAAAAGATATTGCAAAATACAAAGGTCGTTATGCAGGCGGTTGGGACGAACTGCGAAAAGAACGTCAGCAACGCATGATCGAGATGGGCGTTATCGACAAAGCGTGGAAGCTCACCGACCGTGATGCGAATGCTCCCGCGTGGGATGATGCAAAGCTCAAACCCTGGCACGAACGTCGTATGGAAGTCTACGCAGCGATGATCGACAGCATGGATCAGAATATTGGTCGCATAGTCGATAAGTTGAAGGACAAAGGCTATCTCGAGAATACGCTCATCATGTTCTGTGCGGACAACGGTGGATGTGCAGAGGAATATGGCTCGAACAGAAAAGCGGCGCCGGAAGATTTGCAGCAGCACCCAGTAACGAATCCAATGAAACCGGGAGAGCATCAGACGCGTATGATTCCGAACTTCAGCCGCGAGGGTCGCAAAGTTCGGACGGGCAGGGGCGTCATGCCCGGTGCCGATGATACTTACATTGCGTACGGTTTACCGTGGGCGAATGCGTCGAACACTCCGTTTCGACGTTACAAACATTGGGTTCACGAAGGCGGTATTTCTTCGCCGTTGATTGTGCATTGGCCTGCGGGCATCGAGCACGAACAGCACAACGGTTTCTACCACGATCCCGCTCACCTGATCGACTTTATGGCGACGTGTGTGGACGTGGGCAAAGCCGAGTACCTACAAGAAGCGAATGGGTTGGCAATTACACCGATGCAGGGAACCAGTTTGCGTCCCGCGTTCAGCGGAAAACCGCTCGAACGTGGCAAACCGCTTTTTTGGGAGCATGAAGGAAATCGTGCTATGCGAGACGGAAAGTGGAAGCTCGTCGCACGAGGTCACAACGGACCTTGGGAATTATATGACATCGAAGATGATCGAACCGAAACGAACAATCTCATCGATCGCGAAACCGAGAAAGCAGATGCGATGATCAGTGCGTATGAGGCGTGGGCCGTTGAAACCCTGGTCCAACCGTGGCCGTGGGGTAAGAAGAAAAGGTAGCCGTAGGAAAAGGTTGTCGAGGAAAGCGGCCTAGCCACCAACATGCTCACGCGAGCGTGAGGCATGGCTTCATCAACTTACGAGAGCATGTGAACGATGCGTGAATCGTTTACTCGGGAGCGATCGTCAACAGTTCTTCAGCAACACCTTCGACCTGTTCGACGTCGATCGACTCACGTTGCTCGGCGTACCCAACTAGCAACGCTAGTTCGCAAAGTCGATTAATTCGACGTGGAACTCCACCGGACAGATGATGGATCGTATCCATCGCTTCGTTGGTGAAGATCGAGTGCTCACCACCAGCAGCTTGTAGGCGGTGTCCGATATAGCTGGCTGTTTCTTCGAGTGTGAAAGCGCGAAGAATACATTTGACGGCGAGTCGCTCTTCGAGGCTGGGTACTCTTTCGATGGCAGGTATCATTTCACCTTGGCCAATGAAAAGCAGTGTCAACGCCGGGCCTTTTTCTGTTTCAAAGTTCAGCAAAAGACGGACGAGTTCCCATGTATCTGACTCAAACAGATGAGCTTCGTCGATCGCCAAAACGGCGTGCCGGCCATCCAACGCATTGTTGGTGAGACCTTCTTGGATTGAGTGAACACTCTGCTGTGCTGTCGTAGCTGCTTCTTGGGGTGAACGTCCAATCAGCTCATCAGCGATGTACGACAGTAGTTGGTCGCCAGGCATCCGCGGAAAAACAATGTGAGTCCGTGGGGCTACATGTTCTGGCAGAACTTGGAACAGCGAACGCAGCAACATCGATTTTCCAACGCCAGCTGGACCACTAAGCAACGCCGCGCCTCGCTGGTTTTCGATGACGTATCGCATCTTCAACGATGCGCTTTGGTGCGCTTCGCTCGGATAGTAGAACGACGCGTCGTGGTTGTTTTCGAAAGGCTTTTGCGTCAGCTTCCAGTGTGACTCGTACATCTCGAGTTCCTTCTTTTCTTCAATGATGCGAAGCAGCAGATCTGATCGAGTATCGAGCAAATGCTAGCCGCGTCGCAGTTACGCAGCAAAATTCTCAATGATGCCCAACGTCCAGGCATCTTTTTCTTGTATCCATTCCAAGAACGCTTGTGTCGCTTCTCCGGCGGCAGGATCGTTGATCATGATGACGCCTTGTGCCGGAAAGTCTTTGGCTCCTGCGATCAAGTCGGCGACTTCACGCGAGGCATCGATCAACACCAAGTCGTGGTGTTTCGCAACCGTGTGCAGCATTTTACGAGTTTCGTCGCTGTTGCATTTTGCTGGTTCAAACGCTTTTGCGGTTGGGATCAGAGAAACGCCATCTTCTACAGCCGTTACGCAAATGCTCTCCGTTGAAACACCTGATTCGTGGAGACTCTCAATGCCTTGTTCGAATTCAATACTCATGCGTTCCAGCATGCTGGGCTCTGCATGGTCGAGGTCAACAATCGCGACCGTGAGACCGTTTCTCGCTGCTTCCCGAGCAAGGCAGAGTGTCATCGTTGTGCGCCCACAGCCGGAGTGAGCGCTGGTGATGATCATAGTGTTGCAAGCACGTTGCTCGCAGGCATCTGTAATGCGGCGAATGGCTTGTTCGAGTTCCGACGACGCGACGCGTTCTTCGATTTCGCCGCAGATCGCCGGCCATGGAAAACGGTCGATTTCCCAATCAGGTTTGAAATCGATGGGGATTTCCACCGGCGCTACACGAGCCACTGCCGACTCTTCTGTCGTCGCTTCTACTTTGGCGTCTTCGACTTCGACTTCGTCTTCAAGGATCGATTCTTCCAGCGAAGGGGTTTGTGCTTCGACCGATTCATTATCTAGTTCTTTATCTAGTTCGGTATCGAGAGCGTCAACAGTTTCGGCCGCGATGGAAATCGTTTCATCTGGCTCGGAACTTGTAGGAGATCGTAAAATCGCCTGCGCAAGGTCTTGGATCGGACTGGCATCGTTGCTGGACGGCAGTTCTTCTACCGTTTCGCGATACTTTTTTAGTAGTAGGTCGTCTAGTGCGGACATCTTAGCGATTCACTCCACCGGGAAAGTTCTGGGTCCCGTTTTGGTAGGTATTGGCTTCGAAGCGATTTGGATTCGCATTTGTATCGTAGTTGTTGATAAAGCCACGTTGATCGGCCATGCGAGCAGCAGGATTCTGTCGACTCATTGCCTCTTGTTCCAGTTTCGACTTCAACTGTTGAAAGTTCGAGCCTGGCGTTTGCGGGTAGGCCGAAGCCTGTCGCGGTCCAAGATTATTGGGCTGGGCAGTTCTTGGTATCGGTTCGTTTTGGTATCGATTGGCCGAACGGACTGGATCAATCTGCAAGTTTTGCTGTGCGTTATTCGGATACAGATGCGCCGGCAAATCGGCTGGAGTCGCGGGTGTCGGCACCTGTGGCAACTGCCCCATGTTCGAATGGTCTGTTGCGCGGTTTTGCGGCTGTGCGTTATTAGCCGGCGGAAGTGTATTGAATTGAGCGTTGCTTGGCGCGTTCAAGTTTCCGGGTGCATTGATCGAGCCTGGCGCGTTCAACATCGGCTGCTGCAGATTGCTAGTAACTTGCTGCCGCATTTGATTTGCTGCGTTGCGGAAGTTTTGCTGCATGTTGGGTGGTGTTAGTTCTGGTAGCGCGGGCAGATCGTTTTGCGGCAGCATGGCCTCGGCACTAGCACTGACTCGATTGGCTACGCCTTGGATCCGCTGATCGACAGCTCCGACACCTTGCTCTACGAAACGCTGTGCAGAGTTCCTTGCATCCGCAACTTGCCCTTGGAGCTGATTCTGAATCAGCTGTTGATTCGCGACAGGCGGCTGTGGTGGTGTTTGAGCGAAACCGGCGCTTGGCGGGAGAGGAACTGGTGGATTCGGATCTTGCAGTTCTGTTTGTGGTTGCTGTAACGTTTCCTCGACCGCGGCCATGGCGTTTGGTTGGGCGAACGAGTCGTTTGAGGTTCCTGGCTTCATCGCGCGGGCGACCAGCGTGCACGCAACCACTGTTGCGGCAATCGTCGCGATAGTGCCCATGTCTCGACGCAGTCTGTTTGCAGTCCAAGCGTCTTCTGAATCGCTTGGCGACACAGGTTCTGCAGGAAGTTCGGTTTCTTGTACGCTCGACGCCGTCAAATCGTCGTCGGTGAGGCCTGCTGCCGCTTCGAGATCGTCCATGGGCAGTGGTTCAACAGGCATTTTGGGTGGCTCGTGAACATGTTCATGCGCCGGTGTGTCATGGACGAGGCTGTCTTGAATACCAGCAGCCAACTCAGGAGGCGGAACGTATTCCACCTGGCTGGCTGATTCGTTCGAAGTCGTCGCTGAATCGTGCATCGCGCCCGCCCGTAGGTCGGGGACCGATAGTAGCGTCGGAACCTTGGTGTTAACTGTGGTTCGGCGTAAGATTGGCTTCGACGGTTTCGGATCGGTCATGGTTTTCCCCAAAGGGCTGTTGAGGTTGATTGACGACAAAAAGCAGCCTGCCGCACATGCTGGCAACGACTGTGGGCAACCTCGTCAATCTTCATCGGTTATACTTAGGCAATTCTTGAGGATTGGCGCAGCTATGCGGCATGCAGAAACTTCGCGAGGGCTAGTTTCGGCGGTGCCGTTTTTTGTATTCCTCGCGTAAGCTTCATTTATTGCCGGCTCGTTTTTGAGTCGTTGTTTTATTCGTTTAAGGTGACACGACACTGATGGCTGTTTCTCAAGTCTCTAACGTTGAAGACCAACTGCGGTCACTAATGGCTGACCGTATTCTTACGCTCGACGGCGCAATGGGTTCGCTGATCCAATCGCTGAAGCTCGATGAGGCCGCCGTTCGCGGTGATCGTTTCGCGGACCATACCAAAGATCTCAAAAACTTTTCAGACGTACTTTGTCTCACGCGGCCGGATGATATCACTGCTATCCATCGTCGATATTACGAAGCCGGTGCTGACATCGTGTGCACGAACTCGTTCGGTGCGAGCCCCGTCGGCGCTGAGGAGTTTGATATGGACAACTCGGTGATCGCGGAGATCAATAGTGCTGCCGTTGCATGCGCGAGAAAAGCAGCTGACGAATTCAACGAACGCACTCCAGACAAACCTCGATTCATTGCTGGCTCTATTGGTCCCACAGCTAAGCAGCTTGCCATCTCGACCAAAGTAGAAGATGCAGCGTTCCGCAACGCGACCTACGACATGATGGCCGACTCGTACTACCAGCAGGTCAAGGCACTTGTGGAGGCCGGTATCGATATCTTGCTGCCGGAAACTGTGATCGACACGTTGAACTTGAAGGCATGTCTGTTTGGCATTTCGAAGTACTTCGAAGAATCGGGCAACACCGTGCCAGTGATGATCTCCGCCACGTTCGGCGAAGGCGGTGCAACGTTTGTTTCGGGCCAAAAAGTAGAAGCGTTTTGGACGGCGATTTCTCACTTCCCCATGTTCAGTGTCGGCATGAACTGTGCGCTGGGGCCTGTCACGATGCGGCCGCACATCGAGGAACTTGCGAAAGTTAGTTCTAGCTACATTAGTTGCCATCCCAACGCGGGCTTGCCGAACGAAATGGGCCAATACGATTTAGGGCCCGAGCAAATGGCAAACTACATTCGTGAGTACGCCGAAAGCGGTTGGGTCAACATCGTCGGTGGTTGTTGCGGCACCACTCCAGAACACATCGGTGCAATAACCGAAGCACTCAAAGACGTCACACCACATTCGCGAACCACGGTGGCGCCGTTGACTCGGCTGAGCGGCGTCGAGCCCTTTACGATGCGACCGGACGCCAACTTTGTGATGGTTGGTGAACGGACGAACGTCACTGGCTCACGGAAATTTGCTCGACTGATACGCGAGGATAAGTTTGACGAAGCCATCGAAGTTGCTCGACAACAAGTCGCCAACGGTGCGAGCGTCATCGACATCAACATGGACGATGCGTTGCTTGATGGAGTGGCAGCGATGGAGCGATACCTGAATCTGATTTCGGGCGAGTTCGACATCAGCAAAGTGCCAGTGATGATCGACAGTTCGAAATGGGAAATCCTCGAGGCGGGCTTAAAGTGCACGCAAGGCAAGGCGATCGTCAATTCGATCTCAATCAAAGATGACGAAGAGCGATTCCGGCGGCAAGCGAAACTCATTCGTCGCTATGGTGCAGCCGCGGTGGTGATGGCGTTCGACGAAACCGGCCAAGCGGTCGAGATTGACCACAAAGTTGCGATTTGCAAGCGATCGTACGACATCCTCGTGGACGAGATCGGATTCGAGCCAGAAGACATCATCTTCGATCCGAACATTCTGACGGTCGCGACTGGTATCGAAGAACACAACGACTATGCCGTGAACTTCATTGAAGCGACTCGAAAAATCAAAGAGGTTTGTCCGGGTGCCAAGGTCTCGGGTGGCGTGAGCAACATTAGTTTCTCGTTTCGCGGCAACGAAGTCGTGCGAGAAGCGATGCACAGCGCGTTTCTTTATCACGCTGTCAAAGCGGGTATGGATATGGGCATCGTGAACGCAGGGCAATTGGAAGTCTACGAACAGATTCCGAAAGAACTGCTCGAGTGTGTCGAAGATGTGTTGTTCAATCGTCGCGAAGATGCAACAGATCGTTTGATTGACTTGGCGGAAAGCTTCAAAGGTCAAAAAGGTAAATCCAACGTTGAAGATCTGAGCTGGCGAGAGCAGCCGGTCGCGAAACGTTTGGAACACGCGTTGATTCGAGGCATCGACAAATTCATCACGGAAGACACCGAAGAAGCTCGACAGCAATTCGACCGTTGCTTGGAAGTTATCGAGGGTCCGTTGATGGACGGGATGTCCGTCGTCGGTGACCTGTTTGGCGAAGGGAAAATGTTCTTGCCTCAGGTAGTGAAGTCCGCCCGTGTGATGAAAAAGGCAGTCGCGTATCTGTTGCCGTACATGGATGAAGAAAAGCGTCTGCTCGGTCTCGAAAAAGAAGCCGCTCGCGGCAAGATTCTGATGGCGACCGTCAAAGGTGACGTGCATGACATCGGCAAGAACATCGTTGGCGTGGTTTTAGGCTGCAACAGTTATGAAGTGATCGACATGGGCGTCATGGTGCCATGTGAAAAGATCCTCGAAGCAGCCGTCAAACATGATGTTGATGTGATTGGTCTTTCCGGCCTGATCACGCCTAGCTTGGACGAAATGGTCTACGTCGCCAAAGAAATGAAGCGACTGAATATGACCACGCCGCTGTTGATCGGCGGTGCAACGACTAGCGCCAAGCATACGGCGGTGAAGATCGCTCCGGGGCAAGACTCGCCGGTTGTGCACGTGCTCGATGCGTCTCGCTGTGTCGGTGTCGTTGAAAAACTAACGAATCCAGAATCTATCGACGCATTTCAAGCCGCGAACCTCGAGGAACAAGCGAAGCTGGCGGCCTCATTCGCACAAAGACAGCAAACGCTTGTGCCTTACGAGACCGCACTGGAAAAACGATTCCAAACGGATTGGTCGTCGGTGCAGATCGACAAGCCGAAAAAAATTGGGCTGACTACGCTCGAAGATTTTTCTCTTGCCGAGATTCGTAAATTCATTGACTGGTCACCATTCTTCTGGGCTTGGGAGCTGCGAGGAAAGTACCCCAAGATTCTCAATGATCCGAAGATGGGTGTCGAAGCAACCAAGCTTTTCAAAGATGCCGAAGAGATGATGAACGAAATCGTCGAAGGCAAACAGCTCAAGGCGAATGGTGTGTACGGCTTCTGGCCAGCGGCTTCGCAGGGCGATGACGTATTGGTCTATGCAAACGAATCTCGCAAAAACGTTGTCGCGAAGTTTTCGATGCTGCGGCAACAGTGGGAAAGAAAAGGCCAAGACGACTTCCGCTCGCTGGCAGACTATGTGGCTCCTGTCGATAGCGGTCGCGAAGACTACATCGGTGCGTTCTGCGTTACGACCGGCATCGGCTGTAGTGAGCTGGCGGCCAAGTACGAAGCGGATCACGACGACTACAAGTCGATCATGGTTAAAGCGTTGGCGGATCGTTTAGCGGAGGCTTTTGCTGAATTGCTTCACAAGCGAGCCAGAGACGAATGGGGTTACGGGGCCGCCGAAAGCCTCTCGGAAGAAGACGTTATCTCCGAAAAATATCGTGGTATTCGGCCCGCTCACGGCTACCCTGCGTGTCCCGACCACACGGAAAAGAAAACGCTATTCCAACTACTCGAGGCAACCGATCGTACGAGCGTGGAACTCACCGAGAGCTTTGCGATGATGCCGGCAGCGAGCGTTAGTGGTTTGTACTTTGGACATCCAGAAGCACGCTACTTCTCGGTCGACCGCATTACAAAGGACCAAGTCGAGGACTACGCCGAACGTAAAGGTATGAGTTTGCGCGACGTCGAACGTTGGTTGTCACCGAACTTGGCTTACGACAGTTAAGAGCGAAAAGCCTCATGCAGGCCGCTTAGCTTTGTTGTGCGTATCGCTGAGCGTCTTTGAAACGAGCATCACAGCCTGCTATTCTCTTCATTGAGCCAACGGTCTGCCACGCTTCGCTTCGGACACACAGCTTGATGAGTGAACCAAATTCGAACTTAGTCCGGTTGTTCACGTCTGCAGCCATGGTATTACGCGCTTGCCACGGCCGACATCGACGGCGATGGCTTGCTAGACGGCGCTGAGTACAACCCGACGGGGCCGGTCGAAGCAGGACTTGGGTGGATGAACACAATTCGAAAGGAAAATACGTGAGCGAATCGAAAAT
>CAYNJG010000132.1:0-19680 GCA_964397295.1 uncultured Pirellulaceae bacterium | reverse complement strand
CGACGACTTCAAGATTCTCGCAGCAAACTTCGGCAGGATTCCCGCGAGCTACGTCGAGGGGAACATTGATCTGCAAGGTGAGGTGGCATTTGCCGACTTCAATACTCTTGCAGCAAATTTCGGCCAGGTTGCTTCTACTTCGTTAACGAGAGCGCAAGGCGAACCAAGTGTTCAGGCAATACCGGAGCCAAATTCTCTGTCGTTGATGACAACCGTTAGTCTGCTGGCATTCGTCTTTCGACGGCGAGTCCGGTAACTCTAGCTCTCTTTCAACAGCTGCCGTCGCCGGAAGCAATAGAATACCGAAGCGGAAATCGCCAAGCAGAGAAAACTCGATGGTTCTGGTACAGCTGTAGCAGCAACGTCTGTTGCGAAACCGTAAAAGATCCCGTTTGCACCGTCGCCTTGGAGGTAGTCGAACTGTACAAAACTCGCCGGGCCGCTTAAGAGCAGAATTGCGTCGCCCTCACCGTTGTAGCTTGTGTTGCTGGTACTCAATGTTGCGTTGGAGTTTCCAGTGGATGTAAGCGAAATGCTGGAGCTAGAGCCAAACAAAGATAGATTGGCATCCGTGGAAATGTTGGCTATCGACCCAGAATCGAAGTTTTCGACGTAGAAGTAAATGTCAGAAACGGGCGCGTTGAAAAAGAACGCTTGCGAGTCTCCTCCGTTCACCGACGAGGTACCCAGAAACAAGGCGTTGGTTGGCAATGCCGTGCCAACATCCCAAACTCCGCTACCAATGTTCACACCCAAAAAGGGTGAAGTGGATGTTGATGTGGCGGTCCAACCAATTCCCTCAATCGTACCCGAGGCTGTTGTGTTGGTGGCAGTATTTGCGATGCCAGAAATCAGTGAGGCTGATGCTGACGAGATAGCAATAGCAGAAATGACAAACGCGATGGCGAGAATTCTCATGAGCGCTCCGTAGGAAGGTGTGCTCATCTACCATTCAAACGTAATGCCAATCCAAAACGCCCGCGTTATTCAGTGAGTATGCGCCGTATTTGCAACGTCGTGTTTTCCTTAAGCATCACGACGAGACTAATGAGTTCTCGAACGCTGTGGCCTCACCATCGTAGAAAATAGAGTTGTAGCCGAGGCTTAGTTGTTGTCGATCGCCGATTCCGGAACAGGGTCGGCTGGAGGTTCTTCTTCCGTTTCTGCATCGTTTTCCTCAGCCGGCACCTCTTCAACCGCTGCTTCGCCGTTGTCCGCTACTGCTGGCACGGGTTTTTCGGGCGGTGCGTCCGGATCAGCCGCGGCGTCTTCCGGCTCGGCCCCGGTGTCGATAAGCATGTAACCCGACCAAAAGAACGGATGATCGGCACTGATTTCTTCGGCCGAAGACTTTACACGTGGCTCGGACTTTACGTTGAGTGTTTCGCCTCGCGCGGTTTCGGTTGCGTGTCGCCATGCGTCCGACGCAGACTTTTCTAATAGTCCACTAGAAAAATCGCTGACCAAGACGGCGGGTACTTTGCCTCCCGTCCGCCATCGACTCAACAGTGCCGTCCGTGTTCCTGTTGCCATCAAGCCGCAAACCGCGCGGAAGATCTCTTGTCCGTTCGCGGCCCTCCCCAATGAACCCTCAGCTGCCGTGTGGAACCCCGGGATGACTACTTGGTCTGGCGAATCCCATGGATATTCAATCCAATTGCTCAAAAGCGATTGCCGGCTCTGGCCATCGTATTGAGCTGGTGACCAGGCGTAGGGCTTATTGAAGTTCATCTCGATATCATTCCAAACGATCAGTCGATTCATCAAGCTGGATGTATATCCTGACGGGGCGAGTGGCTTTTTGTTTCCTGCGAATACCTCGATTTTCGGAAATGTCTCCTTCAAGTTCGTCAGCATGTCTTTGGCGTAGTCGCTCGATTCATTAGAGAACAGTTGTCCGCCGACGAGTGTTGTCGCTTTGTCCGAGTTGTGTCCGCGACGGTCACCTACCGACAACGATGCAAGTGGAGCATAGCGAATACGTGTGTGCGAGATTAGCGAAGCCTCTTCGTCGTTTTCTGGAGATTGACCAGCAGGTACGCGGAGTAGCTCAAACGGCAAGTACCAAAGCGGACCATCTGGGATGATGACTAGCTCTTCCAAGCCTTCCCAGCCGTTGCTGGGAAACTTTCCGATTAGCTGTTTCCAAAGTTCCTTGGCGTTGTTCTTCCACGCCTCGTTTTCAAGGTCTTTGTCTGAGATCGCGGCATTGCGTTTGTAGTTTCCAATGTTTCGCAGCAGTTCCGAAATCTCGCGACGTACGGCATTCGGTGAACGAACGGACCAGTAGTCGTTCGAGTCTTTTCGAATAAACCAGGCATGCCAACCTTGCGATGTTGCCACAAACATCAGAACCGCCTGATCCTGGCGGACCGCACTTTGAATTGCACTTAGGCTAGGCTGTGGTGGAAAAACAAGCGGCGCGGGGTCCCGACGCAACGCGATCTCTCGTGTGGCCAGCTCTTGTTTTGTGCTGATCGAAGCCAACTCGGCAAACAGTTTTCGCTGTAATACACGTTGGTCGTCGTCCTCGGGAATTAGCGGTATTTGCTCGAGTTCGGCTCGAGTTCTAATCGAACTTCGAGTGAGTGTGCTCATTTGTGGATACTTGCCTTGAAGTGCTCGCTGGACCTCCATGCCTCGCTTGCCGAGCATCACGACATCGCCTTCAAATAGCCACCGCAGTGACAATAACCGTCCACCAAGCGGCAACGAACTATAGAACCGATGCCGTTTCAGTTGTTCCGCAACACCGACGGCGTTGTCGAGTTCACGTTGATCGATCAGCAGTTCAAACCACCGCGACATCGCAGACGTGTGGTCGACAAGCAACCAACTGAGCGTTTGTAGCGGTTCGGTTCGCCAGTCTCGATCTCGTGGTTCGCGCAACAGCCGTGAGTACAGTTTTTCGATGTCACGTTTGCCAATGAGCCGTTTTCCATTGGTGCGTAAGTTCTCTACTGTGTTCAATTGGAACTGACGAAGCGACGATACTTGTGTGAACGCCAAAGCGACCTGTAGCGATTTGGTGGCAGCATCACGGTTTCCGGCGCGGAATTGGATTAGCGCGTCTAGATAGCTGAGCGTGGTGCCGATGTCAGTTGGTAATTGATCGGTGCGTCGCATTAGCGACCGATTTTCGTTGAGCAATCTCGCAGCGAGCGAATTGTTGCCTTCGTAAAACGCAACTTCCGCCGTGCATAACTTCGAGAGCATCGCTAGACGTCCGAAATCACCTTGCCTGGCATAACCTATGGACGTTGCGATCGGCGGATAGGGTCCTTTACTACCGTTCGCCAAGTACGCGTCCGTCAGTAACCGAAATGCTTCTTCCGCGACATCGGGTTGTCGGTAGCGAGCTGCAGCGATCGAAGCTTGAAGCAAATGCCCCATCGCTTTTTCATATTCTTCAATTCGTAGGTGATACCTCCCGATCTCTAGCAGTGCGATTCCCGTCAGAGGGTGATCCATGCCGCCCGTTACCGCGCCAGCTGCGAGGTGCCCCACACCGCTCTTACGTTGTCCCTCGTTGATTTGGCTGAGTCCGTAGAACACTTCCACCCACGAATTGACCCAGTGATTTGCTGGCGGATTGGTACGAGAAACAGCGCCAGACAGTTGCGAGCTCTTTGGCGAAACGCTGCTTGTAGTGCCAAGTAAAATGGCCCGCCGCCGCAACGAGGTCGCCAAACAACGAGCAACTTCTACGGCGTCGACGCTACGAACGTGCGGAGCATTGACCGCTCCGCCGAATTCAAATGCACTTATCAATTCGAGGGTGCTGCCTTCCTGACTCCCCATCGAATCAGGAAACGCGGCCATGCCCGTTGTGCGCGTGCCCCACGTGATACGCTGTACGATTCGGTCGTTGCTTTGCGCGAGTCGCGAATACTGCAATCGCATCAACCAATCTTGGTTAGCGAGGAAGACGTTCAGCGCCTCTTCGTGCATCTTCAAAGAGGCCGTCAAGTTTCCCTGACGGTAGTAGAGCTCACCCAAAATCGAATACGGGCAAATCGAATCAATCCACCGCTTGTTGCCGATTTTTATGCTCGACGACAGCGCTCGCCTGAGGCCGTTCTCTGCGTCCCTGAATTGTCCAGAGTGGAAGTCCTGTTTGGCGGCGTAGTAAATGGTCCTTGGAACAGTGTTGCCGAGTTGTGCTTCCGCTGCGTTGAATGCAAAGAATACAAGCAAGCCTAGAACGGTAGCTGTGCTCCGCTGGATGAAGCTGCGAAAGGTCGTTTGGCTACTGAGTACGACGGTTACCAATTCTGTAAGACGCATAGGATCCTGCGGCGAATGGCTTTTTTGTAAGGCTGGAATTAAAGCCGGTAACGGATGCTACCACCTTGATGCTACCGAAAATGAGGGCAGACTACCTAATAAAACGAAGCAATACAGCGAAAAGTACCGCGGAAAATAGCTTTCTGCCAGCGTTGCTTGTGCTCGTCAATGAATTTGGGCGATTTCGTTCAACCCTGCGGGTCATACGGACGATACCAATTATGCCGCTATGAATAGGTCGAGTGAAAGTGTTTGAAATCTCTCGTCGCCTGGCGGTTAATAAAGTTGAGCCGGTGGACAACTATTTCGTTTTTTGAGATCGGATTGTTGCGATGGAACGCAAACTGAACTGGACAAATCTGCTGGGTGCATCGGCGATGTTGGTTGCCGCCACATTTTCAACGGGTTGTCAGGTAGATGTAGCGGGACAAACTTTGCCAAGTCCTTACTACCAATACGATGACATCCAGATCTATCCACATGGTCCTGAATTCAAGTTGCAAAACGAAGCCGACGCAATGAAAGCGTATAAGGCTGAAGGGCAACTCGGCGTCCAGTAGTTTGCTGGTTCTCTATCCGGGTACTTCCGGAAGCAAGAGCATCACGTAGCTATTTCGCTAACGAATGGAGTTGCGAGCATGGGGCCGACCGCTAGGCGTTCGGCTGCAAAAAAGCAGCTCCCATATTCTTTGAACGCCAACCCGAAGTGGTCTGCGAATCGTTAACCCGCTCCGAACGGGAGTGGGTTGCTTCAAATCTCGAGAATAGAATCTTCTCGGCAGCGATATCTTCGGCAATTCGCCCCAAACACTGTCGACGCACCGTTAACCCGCCGCTCGCTGGGGTCCGAACTCGGACTAGGTTTGCTATATTCGTCGGCGGAGTTCAACATGCCGAAGAAAAAGCCAACCAACCCGTTCTATATCTTGCTGGTGATTTCCGGCGCCGCCTTTGCGATCACGGCAATGGCGTTCGGCGTGATGACGGTTCGCGACCTGCAAGCCAGTCGAAACGCAGACTATGGACCGGTAGTCGTCGACCCACTAACGAGCATCGCAGAAAACGACAACTTCAATGCTCTTGTGGACCGCTACGGAACCAAGATCATGATCGGCGAATTGGTCTTGTTGGCAATCGGCACATTCGGGGCGATTGGCTACGACCAGCATCTCGATCGAAACGAGTTGAAATCCAACTCTCAAAACGCAAATGCGGAGGACGAACTATCATGAAAGTTAATCACCACACGGACGTTGAACTCAAGACGGTCGAAATGGAAGGTGCGGCCAACTCTAAAGTCCGACAATTGATCGGCTCGAATGTCGCAGCGGCTAATTTCGCGATGCGGATGTTCGAGATTGATCCCGGCGGTTACACGCCTCGCCATCAACATGACTACGAGCACGAAATCTACGTACTCGAGGGTGAGGGCGTCGTTTACGAAGGCGAAACTGAACATCCCCTCAAGGCGGGTGATGTCGTCTACGTTCATCCGAACGATGTACATCAATTTCGCAACGTTGGAGACGCGACATTGAAAATGCTCTGCTTGATTCCCAACTCAGCAACGGGCAAACAGGTTAAGGTCGTTCCTGAATGTGGTCTCGAAACCGAGTAGATGGAATCGCGGTCGCCGGTCCAAGGTAACGGAATCAGTCGCCATGTCTGCTGCAAAGAAAATCGAAGAACTTCGCGACGAAATTAGGCGGCACGATCGACTCTACTACGTTGAAGCCAATCCGGAATGTACGGACCTCGAGTACGACAAACTGCTCGACAGTTTGAAAGAACTCGAGTTAGAAAATCCGGACCTGATCACGTCCGACAGCCCAACGCAACGCATCGGTGATCAACCTGTTAGCCATTTGGAATCGGTCGAGCACCGTATCCCGATGCTCTCGATCGATAATACCTATAGCATTGAGGAGCTTCGAGAGTATCAGCAGCGTACGGAGAAGAACCTACCAGACGAAAAAATTGAATGGCTGGTTGAACTCAAAATCGATGGCGCCGCAGCGTCCGTAATCTACGAAAAAGGCCAGCTGGCGATGGCTGTCACTCGAGGTAACGGTAAGGTTGGCGATAACGTCACACACAACGTTCGTACCATTCCTGACATGCCGCTGAAGTTAAGTGGCAAGAACATTCCTGACGTTTTGGAAGTGCGTGGCGAGGTCTACATTACCAACTCGGATCTCGCCGAGTTAAACGCAAAACAAGTCGAGCGTGGCGAAGCACCCTACGCAAACCCACGGAATACGGCGGCCGGTGCGCTGCGTTTGCAAAGCGCCAAGCAATGTGCCGAACGTAAACTTCGGATGTTCTGTCACGGTATCGGATACACAGAAGGTTTCGACGCGTCCAGCAACTCCGAATACTTGAAACGCCTCCGCGATTTCGGTTTGCCAGCGACGCCCTACTTCCGAAGCTGCAAAACATTCGATGAGGCCGTAACGTATTGTGATGAGTTAATCGAGAAACTGCCCGAACTCGATTTCGAAGTCGATGGAATCGTGTTGAAGGTCAACAGCTTTGCACAGCGGGATCAGCTGGGTTCGACGACCAAAAGTCCACGCTGGCTGATCGCGTACAAGTTTGAAAAGTACGAAGCCATCACGAAGCTGAATGACATCGAAGTGAACATTGGCAAAACGGGAGCGATCACGCCGGTCGCGATTCTTGAGCCTGTGCAGCTTGCCGGCACAACCGTCAGCCGAGCGAGTTTACACAACGCTGATGAAATCGAACGCAAAGATATCCGCGTTGGTGATGTGGTGGTTGTCGAAAAGGCGGGCAAGATCATTCCGCACATTGTGCGAGTGGAAAAGCAAGAACGTAAATCGCGGCTCGCGAAATTCAAGTTTCCAACGGTGTGTCCGGAATGCGAAACAAAACTCATTAAGGACGAAGGCGGAGTCTACGTTCGCTGTCCGAGCGATATTTGTCCCGCGAAGGTCCGAGAACGCATGCGTTATTTTGCCACTCGGAACGCGATGGATATCGAGGGGCTCGGCGATAAGGTCGTGGCACAGTTGGTAGATTCGGGACTTGTCAAAGACTACGCGGACCTGTATCTGCTTACGGAAGAAAAAATGGTGGAGCTCGATCGTATGGGATCCGCCACTGCTCGCAATTTGCTGCACGGCATCGAAGCCAGCAAAGAACGTGGCCTGGGTCGATTGCTAAACGCACTTTCGATTCGTCATGTTGGACAACGCGTTGCCATGATTCTGGCGAATGCTTTCGGGTCGATCGAGCGACTTCAATCCGCGACAGCCGAAGAATTGAACGAGACGGAAGAAATTGGACAGATCATAGCGGAAAGCGTTTACGAGTATCTTCACGGTGACTTCGGTAGCCAAATCATAGAGCGACTGCAATCGGTAGGCGTCGTGATGAAGTCAGATGGTCCTTCGCCAGAGGAACGAGCCAGTGGCAAGCTCGCGGGAAAGAGCCTTGTAGTGACAGGCACATTGCAAAACTATAAACGCGATGAAATCAAAGCATTGATTGAACAACACGGCGGTCGCGCTTCTAGCTCGGTCTCGAAGAAAACCGACTACTTGGTCGCCGGTGAGAAAGCGGGTAGCAAGTTAGCAAAAGCTGAAAAACTTGGCGTAAAGGTGTTGTCGGAAGACGATTTTGCGAAGCTAATCGACTAGCCACTGCTACTATCCGGCTTTGCGGTAGTTCGGTGCGACAGCTGGTCTTCGACTCATTTTTTGCAAGACTTGGTTCGCTATGTCCACGGCAGCGAGTCCCGCTTCGCCCGAAACGATGGGTTGCGAGTTCGTACGAATCGATGTGGCGAAGTCACATTGCTCATCGAGGATCGGATTGCATTCCGAGATCGTAAGATCATGACGTGGCGTCACTCGCTCGAACAGGTCGTTCATCAGCGACTGGCGTTCTTCTTGCGAGTACGGACGCGACTGCCATTTCTTGTGTTGAGGCGCGTCGATGACGTGGCACGTTCGGTTTCCAAAATCAATCTCGCTATACCAGTCTCGACCAAATACTCGCATGGTGCGTCGTGGCTCGCAACTTATTCTCGACGCAGTAAAGTTTGCGATGCAACCGTCTGCGAATGTTATTCGCGCTTGGGCGAAGTCTTCGGACGGGCCGGTCCACTGTAAACCGGTCGCAGAAACATTCGCGACGGGTGATTTGACGAGCGAAAGGACTAAATCGATATCGTGAATCATTAAATCCAACACGACACCAGCATCGAGCGATCGAAAGGTGAGCGAGCCCTCGCGGTTGGCCTGAATTATACGAGGTGCCCCGATCGCGTTTTGCATGGCGTTCCATGCTGGGTTGAACCGTTCGACGTGTCCGACTTGCAGAATAGTGTTTGATGCCTTCGCCGCGGCAACCAACTCTTCGCATTCCCAGGCCGTGGGTGCGAGTGGCTTTTCGATCAGGCAATGGATGCCACGATGGAGAAGTCGAGTCCCAAGATCGTGGTGTAAGGTTGTGGGGGCCGCAAGGATGACGCCGTCGACATCTGTTGTTTCGATGAAGCGGTCTACATTCGTAAATATCTCGCTCGGAACACTCTGGCGTAATTCTTCCGCACGAGACTCGCTAGGCTCAACAATAGCTGCGAGTTCAACGTCTGGTACTTGTTGCAACAATCGTGCGTGGATACTGCCGAGATGTCCTCCACCGACGACGGCGATGCGTAGCTTGCTCA
Organism: uncultured Pirellulaceae bacterium; assembly: GCA_964397295.1. Taxonomy (GTDB): domain Bacteria; phylum Planctomycetota; class Planctomycetia; order Pirellulales; family Pirellulaceae; genus CAYNJG01. Next base: position 10,697 of record CAYNJG010000132.1, on the reverse strand, counting down.
TGCTGCTGCCCTTCGGGCTTGTCGTGACCGCCCAAATTTTCCTTCGTGCTGTCGTTGAAGAAATTCGAACAGCTGGGTGACTTCTGGGAGTAGTTTCGATTCGCTACGCAAGATTTCGCGTGCGTGATCTAAACCGACGCGTGCGCGGAAAAGCAATCGATGTGCTTCGGTGAGTGCTTTGATCGACTCTTTCGAAAAATCGTTTCGCTTGAGCGCGACAATGTTTACGCAACGAGGCTTGGCTGGCTGGCCTTCGTTGAGCATGTAAGGTGGCACATCCTGCAGCACCCGGCTCATACCGCCGACGAAAGCGTATTTGCCGATGGTGACAAAGTGATGAACAGCAACCGCTCCGGAAAGCGATGCGTTATCGTGGACTTGGCAGTGACCGCCTAGCATCGTTCCATTCGCCATGATCACGTGATTGCCAATTCGACAATCGTGAGCCACATGGGCGCACGCCATCAGGTAGCAATGGCTGCCGATCGCCGTGTTGGCTAGGTCTTTGACCGTGCCGCGATTGATAGTCACACATTCGCGAAAGATATTGTGGTCGCCAATCGTGACGGTCGTTGGCTCGTTTCGATAGCTAACGTCCTGTGGCTCGCCGCCGATGACTGTACCAGGATGGATGGTGTTGTACCGTCCGATGGTTACGTGACCGCGAATAACCACGTTTGCAATGAGCCGTGTTCCGGCTCCTATCTGAACATCTGGCCCAACTACACAGTGGGGACCGATCTCAACCGAATCCGCAACCTTCGCCGATGGGTGAATCGACGCCTGCGATGAAATCAAGTCAGTCATGTTTACTCCGATCCTTCGGAATTACGATACCCATCCTTGGGCGTCGTTGTCGTTTTTCAGCCCGTAAATCATTTGCGGGCTGATCCGGCGTGAGCCGATTCGATTGTTAGGCCATTGATCGACTTGCATCGATTACTTTGCCTTCGGTCATTATTGCTTTCACTAGCATCGCGTTTAGCCGATGCCCGCTCCGGTACGCGACAAAGTTTCCGATCAGATCAAACCCGGACAGTGCCAAGTCGCCGATCATATCGAGAACTTTGTGTCGAACACATTCTTCTTCAAACCGTAACTCATTATCAATGACGCCGTCCGGATCAGCGAATACCAAAAGATCCTTATGCGTGACTCGCAGACCCAAGCCTTGCTCTCGCATCCAATCGGCTTCTTCTTTCAGTAAGTAAGTCCTCGCCGGCGCAATCTCTTCAATAAACGTTTTAGGGGTCACCGTACATCGAAATGTTTGGCGACCGATAATGTGGTTAATGCCATAATCCAGTCGATACTGAACGTGCATACCCACTTTGTGTGTTTTGCCGAGCGGTCGTGCCTCGATCCAGCCGCCATCATCGTCGTTGATTCGGGAGTTCTCCGTCACCACCAGTCGAAGGCGCATTGCTGATTGAGGCTCAATGCCTACTGATTGAATGGCTTCGACGAATGGCAAGCTGGAGCCATCGCAACCCGGTAACTCGGAGCCGTCAATGACGACTTCACAGTTATCGATTTGCAAGCCAGCAAGTGCTGCCATGACGTGTTCGGTCATTTCAACGTTAACGGCACCCTTTGACAGCACAGTACGACGCGGACTTTCGATGCGATGTTCGACGCTTGCCGCAATCGAAACATTGGGGTCTAAGTCAGACCTCACAAAACGAATTCCCGTATCTTCTTCTGCTGGGCGGAAGGTCACGGTTGCATCGGAATTATTCCAGTAACCGAAACCCGAAACGCTGACTTCGCCGCCAATGGTATTTTGGCAGCGAAGTGAATCAATCGACATGGACAATCTAGTGACGCCTTAAAGAACTGCGGTGTTACCTGCGTTGTTGACCGGTCGTTGCGGTTGCTGCCGCACCACCGGAACGCTGCAAGCGATCAATGATGTACGAGGTAATGTCCAACCCGCCTTGATTGTAAACGATGGGTTGGTTGATGCCCTGTAAAACCGATTGGCGATTTGACGAATCGATTTCCTCCGAGCTGTAGCGAAGCACAATGCCGATCCGATTGCTCTCAGCAAACGCTTTCACCTCGCGCTTCACTTGTTCGTAGGTGTCGAAATATACCTTCGCTTCTTGTTCCAAGAAACCCTTGCGTTTCAAAGCCATGTCAGCCTGAACTTGACCCTGCATACGAGCAGTCTCTTCTTCGAGTGATTTGTACTCGGGACTCGATGGTTGGTAGGCCGCAAGCTGCTCGACGCGTTTCTTGATCGCCTCGCCTGTCTGCTGGATCTTTGTTTCTTCCGCTTGGACCATAGCTTTGATTCGATCGATTTTTGCCTTGAACTGGACGTGGCTATCGAAAACTTTGCTGAGATCCAACACCACGATTGGCGTTGTTGCTTTTTCTTGACCGAGACACTGCGAACTAGCAAGAGTGACGAATGTCGCCGCTAATCCAAAAGCGATGGTTGTAGATAGATGTCGTTTTACGTAATTCACTTCAGCACTCCTTGCTGACTAGAGGTCTTCCTTGACCGTCACACCAAGCACGTACTCGTTCAACAACTGAGCGAGCGTCGGGCATTGTTGCGACAACAAATGGGTGGGTAAAGGTCAATTACGGAACAACCGAAGATGGGTTCACGACAGCAGCGATAGCACGCTTGAGCCGCGGCATATACAAGGTCGACAGAGCCACCGGCGTTTTGTAGTTTCCCTCCGCTTCAATAAACAGTCTTCGATTGAGCTGCTACCAACCATGGAAACTGCAACGCCAACGCGCCGAGTCTTAATCGTCGACGAGTCCGAGGAAAATCGCGAAGTACTGCGAACGATCCTAGAGCGTCACGGTGTCGAAACGATCGAAGCCTGCGACGCCGAGGGTGGGTTACGCCTCGCTCGAGACTGGCACCCGAATGTCATGGTCGTGGACACTGACACCATTGACCTTAGCGATTCGAAGGTTTGTGGCGACTTCGACGATGAGGCTCGGCAAGAGAACGCTTCGGTCGTGCTGCTGGGACGGATTCGAACGGACAAAAGCATACTTTCAAATTCTGAAGTTTTGCCCAAGCCCTACCATTACGCGCCGCTGATTCGTAAAATCGAAGAACTGTTGCAGGGCGTTCACTAAGTTCTTCCAACCGTCTCCGAATGATCACGGAATCCGGTTCGGAGAGACGTCCAAACTCTTCACTCGGCGGATTCCGGTATGCCTTCTTTGTTCGTCATACAAGGTCGCGATCAAGGAAAACGATTCGAGCTGGATCGACCGCTGCTAACGATTGGCCGCGACGCTTCTTGTACGATCCAACTGAACGACACCGAGGTTTCTCGCAAGCACAACGAAGTCAAACTGCGAGACGACAAGTTCCAAGTCACGGATCTTCGCAGTTCGAACGGAACGTACATTAATGGAAAGCGAGCCGACAGTGCTCACCTAGTCAATGGCGATCGTTTGCAAATCGGTCGCACGTTGATGATCTTCACGGGTTCGCAATCGCCCAGCGAACTGGCCAACCAAGTGGAAGTTGTTGCAAACCAATCCGGCACGTTGGCTGAGTCGCAAATCATAAGTTCGTTGCCACAGGACGCGGCGGCCTTCCGCGATGACAATCAGGGTGAAGTCGATGCAGAAGAGCAATGGCTTGCACGCGCGAGGAGCAATCTGCAGGTAATGTATCGCACGGCGCTTGCCGTGAGTCACACGATGGATATCGATCAGTTGCTGGACAAGATCATGGAGTTGATCTTCGAGTGGGTGCAAGCAGACCGAGGCTGTGTTTTCATCGAAAGCATTGAAACCGGGAACCTTGAAGTCAAAGTCCGACGTGACAGGCGAGGTGTCATCGACGATCGCATGGCGATCAGTAAAACGATTCTCGACTACGTGCAGGAGAAGCAAGAAGGGGTGCTGACAAGTGACGCTCGCGAAGATCAACGCTTTGATGCGGCGGGCAGCATCATCACCACCGGTATTCGAGAAGCCATTTGCGTTCCGATGCAAGGTCGCTATGGCAATGTAGGTTTGATTTACATTGATACATTTACTTCGCCAGGCCGCGCACTTCAGACGCAACGCGCGAATCAGTTTTCAGAGGAACATCTGAAGTTGATGATCGCCATTGGCCATCAAGCCGCGTTGGCGATCGAAGATACGAGCTACTACTCGGCAATGGTCCAAGCTGAACGCTTAGCTGCAATCGGCCAGACCATCGCCGGCCTATCACACCATGTGAAAAACATTTTGCAAGGTGTGCGAGGTGGTAGTTACCTTATCGAAGAAGGGCTCAAGGAAAACGACCAAGAAATCGTGACTCGCGGATGGCGGATGGTGGAAAAGAACCAGGAGAAGATTTCTTCACTGGTACTGGATATGCTCACTTTCAGCAAAGACCGACAACCCGAGATGGTCCCTAGCGACCTAAATTCGATCGTTGGTGATGTACTGGAACTTGTTGCGGTGCGAGCACTGGAGGTAAATGTCGAACTCGTCGACGAACGCAGTGCGAACATCCCGGAGCTGGTTTTTGACGGCGAAGGGCTACATCGCGCGATTCTGAATGTAGTGTCAAACGCGATCGACGCCTGTCGCGAAACTGAAAACGCCGTTGTGCGCGTTTCGACGAACCACGACCGTCAAGCGAAAAAGCTCAGCGTCGTTGTTAGTGACACGGGCCCGGGCATTCCGGAGGAAGCACGCGAGCGTATTTTCGGTCTCTTTGAATCTGAAAAGGGAAACCGGGGAACGGGTCTGGGACTTCCCGTAAGTCAAAAGATCTTGCGCGAGCATGACGGCGATATCAATGTCGTCAGCGAGGTCGGTATGGGCAGCATCTTTACGCTCCATTGGCCTGCCAGCAAAAAGACACGGGCTACAACTGGTCACGAAACCGGCGTAATCGATCTCGACGGTACCGAGCCCGCGTGATTCGAGATGCTTGTATTGCTTGCATCAGAATCGAAGTCTTCAAAAAGATTGTCCCTACGTATTGCCTAAGTCCGAATATTGATCAGGTGCCGCGGGCTTTGCCGACAGGGGTACGTTGTTGGGACGCTCGGATGAGCTACCAGCAATTTGGGACAGGGGGATTCCGAAATGCGTGGCGTAATGGTGCGAAATTGCTGGAGATACCTACGCCCGTACATAGTTTGCTTCACGCTCTCGACGTTCGTCGTAGCCTGCGCAGCAACGCTGCACGCTCAGGAGGTCTCCTCTTATTCGAAAGCGACCACTAGTCGCGTTGCAAAAGAGGATGCGATTCGCGGAATCCCGTTTCAGAGTCTTAGTCCAGACGCACAACAGCGACTTGCAGCTGTTATCAAAAAGCCGACCATGTTTCGGCGGATGCCCATCACCGTGATCCAGTGTGATCCCGAGATGCATCGCTTCTCAGTGCGTCATCCGGAAGTCATCGTAAACATCTGGCAGTTGATGGGAATCACTTCCGTGACTGCACAGCGAACGGCTCCGTATGTTTTGAATTCTAGCGATGGTGTCGGCACGACGACCGATATCGAGCTTATTTACGGTGACAATGATACGCATGTGCTGCTTTGCGAAGGTTCATACGATGGCCCATTATTCCGCAAGCCGCTAACTGGTCGCTGCGTGTTGGTCTTGAAGAGCGGTACCGTACAGACCGATCGTGGCTACCAAATCACGAATCGGCTGGACGTGTTCTTGCAGATCGATCATGCCGGGTTGGATATCTTCGCCAAGACACTTCATCCGTTACTAGGGAAGTCGGCGGACGTGAACTTCACCGAGTCGATGAAGTTCTTAGAGCGGATGTCGAATGCGTCAGAGAAGAATAACGATGGCATGCAGCATATGGTCGGACGACTTCAATCCGTTCAACCGGCGATTCGACAGCAATTCAAGCAAGTCGTTTCCAACGTGAATCAACGATACTTGCAACGAACGACGATGGCGGCTAGGCAGCCAGTTATGCAACTGCGTCAGCGTTGATTAGAACGACGACTGGGCGTTGCGTGAGCTTTCTTCAATAAGTTCAGCATGAATTGCGGGTACTGCTTCATTCGCCGCTTCGATGCTATCGACAATCGCGATGTGACTTACGTCCGTCTTTGCAGTCATGCGAATCGAAGCTCCCAGCGTCTGCTGAAATTTGAAGCTGAGTAGCCAATCTGCTTCCAGTCCGTCACCCACAATCGCGACGAGTGCCAACCCAGTTTCGAGCGACAGGGCCCTGAGCTGATTGACCCGCAATGCTCCGCGGACGTACTCAATCATGTACGAGGGAAACGCGAGGCTTACCTTGTCGCCTTCTTTGTCGATGTCCGTCGCAAGCGGCTGGACCCCAACTTTGGCGAGACTCTTTTCTACGATCGAAGTGATTGTTGAGACTTCTGATCCAGTGCAGTCGATGTGCAGTATTTGTATGTCATCCACCGTGTGTACAAGTTTCACGCCGGTCGGCTGGGGAGTAATCGTGAACGCCGTACGACACTCGCCATCAATGTGGCGAATGGTGACGTCGGTGTCTGCGGTGATGTTTTCCAGGCAAGGAAACAAAGGATGCGAAAGCCGCGACAACTCGGTGACTTCTGCATGAGACAGTGATTCCATCGCATCGCTTGAGATGTCTGCATGGTTTGCTGAAGTAACTTCGATCGTGTTGGTCCACATTGTTAGCGAATGTGAATTCAATGCTCGGCTAACGAATGTTGCGAAATGGTTCGCGGCACAATCCGTAGAGTTCCCTAACTCGTCCATTGCCAGCGACGGAAGAACGGCAACGCCTGGAACTATAGTGAGTGCTTTTTGTAGGCAATTTCGTGCCGAGGTTTCATTGCTCAGGTAGGAGCCGAGGCGAGTGCGGACAAGATTGCACGAGTCTATGGATTCAGAATCAATGTTTGCTAGTTGAAGATTTGCAACGATTAGCCGCGCGGTCCAAGTTGCAGCCATCGACAAGACAAACCGGGCCGAAGTCTGGTCAGGAATATGCTTGAGTAGCTTGACAACGTTTTGCACGTCGGCCAAAAACTGTGTTGCTTCAGTGACCGAATTCTCTTCCCCGAGCGTTTCTGTAATAAGCTGGTGTTGCAGGTCAAGAACGTCTCGTAGTGACCGATTGACTCCGGCTTGATCGCGGTTGCATGCCGCTGAAACTGCGTCTTGCAAGTGTTGCTTTAGCGACGATGGAGCAGCAACAACAATTGCATCCCGTTCGCCCAGGTGGGGATGAAGACTCGTAATGAAGAGTTTGATCGCTTCCGCATTCTCAGTTGTATCAGAGTGAACGTAGTGAGTGTTTCTTGCGTGACTTGTCATTGGTGGATCCGATGATCAACATGGTAGCGGAGCAATCAAGATGGAAGATGTTTCAGGCAGTTGTCGTGCCATCGCTAATTCCACGCAATTTTCCGTGAATACGTAATCCGGTCTACTGATCCCACGTTGCGTCTAGACCTCACTTCAGAATCATGAGGCGAATTGGCAATACCCATAAAAAAACGCCTCGTTTCCGAGGCGTTTTTGTCTTTTGATCGTTTCCGTCGGCTCTAACTAGCGACGACGTCGTCGACCGATCGCAGCCAATCCGATTAGCAGCAGTGCTGCTCCGCTTGGCTCTGGCACAGCGGCAGCTCCTGCAGCCGATTGGCCGAAGTTCTGCGACAGTACTAAAAAGTCAGCAAACGCTACTGTTCCGTCGCAGTCGACATCGCCCTGAGCGTACGCTGCGCCGCTTGAACCGAAGTTCTGAGATAGTACAAGGAAGTCGGCAAACGCAACGGTACCGTCTTCGTCGAGGTCACCAGCGAGTACGCCGGCTGGCGGACAAGTTGGCTCTACCTCACCAGTGAATTCTCCAGTAAACGTCAGTGTCGAAAACGTCGTCGAGTCGTTCCATACCGAGTCTTCGTCACGGTAGTACAGCAAGCTGTGCGACTGGTCTGTGTCGTCGAAATCAACATCGTCATCATCTGACAATGCCGCAGTGAACTGAATCTGAGTTTGATCTTCGATGATCGTAAGTGTGTCTTCTTCTTCGCGATCCGCGAATGGGAAGTTCACTGGATCGAGGAACATTTCTTCCAGCGAGATACCATACTCAATGAAGTAACCATCGTCTGTGCCGTTAGGGCTCGTGTTCGAAACGCTGAGCAGCGGAAGTTCGAAGTCTCGGTCGAATTCATCCCAATCTATGAAATCGAATTCCAACCAATCTTGGAAGTTGTCCGTCATCGACCCGACGTTTCCTTCGAAGAGATTCTCACGATTCACTCCGAACTTTCCATATGTTTCCGGCTGGCCGAGACCCGTCCAAAATACAAAGCTATCGATGTCCTCATCACCTTCGATGCTTGTACCTTCAATGAACAGTTCAATTTGGTCGCGTTCCCATAAGCGGCCTTCGCGTGGCTCTTCGGTTGCGCCGATGTCATCAGTCACTTCGAAAAGGAAGTATGCTTTTGCAGTGTCTTCCTGCCACATCGTCTTGAAGCGAAAGCTCGAGTCCGAGTCGCCACCATGCTCGTCACCTTCGCGACCTTCTACTCCAGAGTTTTCACTATTGACCACAATCCATGGCCCTGCGTCATCCCACTCACCTTCCTCCGGAATACCGTCGATGTTGGGAGCAGTTGTTGTCTTGTACGAAAGCGTCGCCTCGTGATCCGGAAAACTTTGGCCGAACGCGAAACTTGGAAGAAGAAATGCTGCGGTGAGCGCAGTCCAGCGCATTGTCGCCATGAACGAACCTCAATAAAAAAGAATGTGCGAGCTCTCTAACCAACCCCCTAGAGCTCCCCCAGAAGCCATCAGGATAGCCGCAAAATCGCTAAAGTCAATAAATATGGACCGGTTTAGCGCACTGGGTTTCGCAGCAGCTTTTCGATTGCTTGTGGGTCATATACGCATCCACCCCAAGTACCGCCACCAACGACCTGAAGTGCAGCCCATAATCGAGTGTCGGAAGGTAGCTTTACATCTGAAGACAGATTGTCTTGTTCGCGAGCGTCGAGTTCAGCTTTGCCTTGCTCGGGCGTTAACAGTTCTTTTGGGTCTCGACCGACGTAGTCCACGCTGCCGACTAACTCATTGCGATCGACGACGATCTTTACAAAGTCGCCGTCTTGTAGCTTGCCGATTGGGCCTCCCGCCAATGCTTCGGGTCCAACATGGCCAATGCATGCGCCGGTGCTCACGCCAGAGAACCGCGCGTCGGTAACAACTGCGACGTGCTTTCCCCATTCTAAATACTTGAGTGCGGAAGTGATCTGATAAGTTTCTTCCATGCCGGAGCCAAGTGGGCCTCGTGCTTTCAAAACAAGCACGTCACCTTTCTCGATCGTTTTGTTTTTTACCGCTTCGATCGCTTCGGTCTCGGTGGTGAAAACCTTTGCGGGACCCGTCATTCGAAACACGCCGTCTTCGTCTACCACAGAAGGATCGATCGACGTGGCTTTGATAACGCTTCCTTCCGGGCAAACGTTTCCGATTGGAAAACACACCGTGCTTGTCATGCCTTGCGTTTTCGCTTTGGCTGGCGGGATAATGACGTCATCTGGATCGACGCCATCAAGCTCGCTCAGCCTACCTCTTAGAACTTTTCGTCGCTCACTTTTTTTCCATTGCTCAAGCGACCATCCCAGTGAGTTCCCAGTCACCGTCATTGCGTTAAGGTCGAGTTGATTCATCTCTCGCAGGTGCAACATAATTTCGGGAACCCCGCCGGCCATGAATACTCGAATCGTCGCATGATTGGTGGGGCCGTTGGGTAAGACATCGACGAAACGTGGCACTTGACGATTTACTTCGATCCAATCATCCACCGTTGGGCGTTTTAATCCGGCAGCGAAGGCAATCGCTGGCAGGTGGAGCAACAGGTTCGTCGATCCACCACAAGCGGCGTGTACGACCATGGCATTGCGAACCGACGCGTCCGTTAGGATGTCTGCGCTGGTTAATTTCCGTCTTGCGAGTTCGCGAACGGCTGCCGCAGAACGCGTGGCCATATCGAGCCAAATCGGCTGTCCGCTCGGCGCAAGTGCGGAGTGTGGTAGCGACATACCTAGCGCTTCACCAATGACTTGTGCAGTGGCCGCCGTGCCTAAAAATTGGCAACCGCCGCCCGCTGAACCACATGCTGCGCAGCCAGCGCGTGAAGCATCGTCGAGTGTTAGCTCTCCTTGCGAATACCGTGCGCCGATCGTCTGCACGCGTGCAGTGTCTTCTCCGTCGTCACCGGACGGCGGCAGCGTGACTCCGCCAGGAACCAATACGCTTGGCAAATTTGGTACGCCGGCCAGTGCCATCATCATCGCCGGCAATCCCTTGTCGCACGTGGCGATGCCGACAACGCCCTGGCCTTGCGGCAGCGACCGAATTTGGCGCCGCATGACGATCGCCGCGTCGTTTCGATAAGCCAAGCTATCGAACATCCCGACGGTCCCTTGCGTGCGACCATCGCAAGGGTCGGAGCAGTACGCCGCAAACGGAACCCCGCCGGCGGCTCTGATTTCTTCGGCGGCAGCTTGGACGAGCAATCCAACTTCGAAGTGGCCTGTATGGTAACCCAACGCGACGGGCGAACCGTCGGGGGCGCGGAGTCCGCCCATCGTGCTAATGACTAAGAACTGCGGCCCCAACATTTCGCGTGGACTCCAACCCATGCCCGCGTTTTGCGTCATCCCAAACAGGTGACCGCTCGGCCAATTCCGCAGCATGTCATCGGTCAGCGGCAGCGATCC
>CAYNJG010000131.1:0-19742 GCA_964397295.1 uncultured Pirellulaceae bacterium | reverse complement strand
CCAGATAACCGCGTGCCGTTTCCCGAACCGGCAAAGTACGACCCTGCACGGTTTGAAGCCTTGCGTCGCTATGCCAAGACTGGCGGACGTTTGGGATTCGATCTCTATCCTTTGCCGGGTAACAAACTCGACGGTAACAACTCCATCGGCGGACAGTTTTCTTTAGGGCTCGTCGGCGGCGGTAATGGTTGGTGCGAAGCGGACGAAGTGGGGAGATCTGTTATCTGGGAAGCTCACAAGCAATATACGCTGGACCTCTATCACTTTCTCACCAACGATCTGTCTTTGCCCGAAGAAGTTCGGAAGAAGTATGCGAAGCTGGGACTTTGCAAAGACGAGTTCGCCAATTACGAACACTTCTCACCGGCACTTTACGTTCGCGAAGGTCGGCGGATGCGAGGGATGTATGTACTTAGTCAGAAGGATATTTTGAAGGAACCGAAAAAGGATGACCCGATCATTGTCTCTTCGTTTCCAATCGATTCCCACGACTGCCAGCGAATTGCGTTCGAAGATGGTGGCGTGGTCAACGAGGGAACAATCTTTCCGGTGCGGACGAAGAGTCCGAAGCAAGGCTATGTCTATCAAGTTCCCTATCGCTCCATTCTGCCGAAACCAGAGGAGTGTGCGAATTTGCTGGTTCCGGTGGCTCTCTCTTGCACGCACGTCGGCATCTCATCCATTCGCGTAGAGCCGACGTGGATGATTCTCGGGCAGAGCGCAGGCATAGCCGCGGCAATGACCTCTAAGGATGAACAGCAGCGATCGGTTCAGCAACTACCGTATGCCAAACTGCGCGAGAGACTACTTGCGCAGGGGCAAGTACTCGAACTGCCAGACCAGGGCGGTGCCAACACCATCGACTAACATGCGAGGTTTTCGCACTTTCGACCTGCGATGCGGTTAACCAAAGAGCGGAGTCTTCGACTAGAATAGGCGGGTTCCAAACACTATTAGGTCGCAAGCAATGCTCCGGTTTTTCGCTGTAATTATCGTCGCGTCGAGTACGCACGTTGCGTTTGGCGATTTGGAAACGGCACAAAGTTTGTTACTCACTGGTCGATATGAAGAAGCGGAGGAGACCTTTTCGGCGCTCCCTTCCTCCACTGGACGCGCGCTTGGCTTGGTGACGTGCTTGGTCGAACGTGGCAATGTGACGCAAGCGATCGAACAGCTGGCGGTTCGCGATGTTGCGAATGAATCTGCGGTGTTGGCGAAGCTGGCGTTTTTGCACTACGAATCCGGGACGTATGACGAAGCCAAAAAACATGCGGACAAGGCACTGGCGGCAGATTCGAACGATCCGATCGCACTCTTCGTTCGTGCCGAGCTGTTACGGACAAGCGGTCGGGTGGACGAAGCTGCGAAAGTCTACGAAACGTTATCAAAGTTGCCAGTCGAACAAATGCGAAACGACGGCGCTTTGCACGTTGGTCGAGCAATTGCGATACACGGTCGTAATGTTCGCGATACACGCGTCTTCGATCGATTGGTGAATGACTTCTATCGTAAGCTCCTGCAAAAGAATCCGAAGTACTGGCCGGCTCACGTTGAGATCGGAAAGCTGTTTCTTGAGAAGTACAACGAGCCGGCGGCACTGCGATCGATCAACGCGGCACTTGCGATTAATCCTCGTGCCGCGGAGATCCATGGCGCATTGGGACGTATTTCTTTAGAAGGATTCGATTTCGAAGACGCGGAAAAGCATCTTGCAACCGCGTTGAGACTCAATCCGAACCACGTTGATTCGCTGCGTGTGAAGGCAGATCTGGCGTTGCACAATCGGCAGATGGACGTGGCTTTCGAAACGCTCAAGCATGCCGCTGAGCAACATCCGTTTGACGAACGAACGTTGGGTCGAGCGTTCGCAGTATTTCAGCGTATGGACGGTCAGCGGGCGTCCCAGTTGGCGGCGCTGGTTCGTTCTCGAAATGCGAAATGTGGTGAGTTTTACGCGGCGGCTGCTCGTGCATATGAGGCGATGCGGATCGTGCCCAAGACGGAAGAATACTATGAACTGGCGATTGAACGGTCTCCGCATTTAATTGCCGAGCGCGGCGAACTAGGTCTCACGCAAATGCGAATGGGTGAGGAAGCGAAGGCGCGAAAGACATTGGAGGAGGCATTTCGGATCGATCCGTTCAATGTCCGAGTGAAGAACACGCTGGAAGTGTTGGATTTGCTCAATCGATATGCGGTGATCGAAACCGAGCATTTCGTTTTGCGATTCGATCGAGGGCACGACGGCATGCTCGCTGAGCATGCCGCTCGCTACTTGGAAGAGACTGTCTATCCGGACATCGTTGAATCGCTGGGGTATGCACCGAAGGACAAGACGCTGCTCGAGATTTTCAGTCGCCGTGACGGAACGTCCGGGCACAGTTGGTTTAGTGCACGGATGGTCGGCTTGCCGTTCATTGGAACGGTCGGCGCGTGTGCGGGGAAAATGTTCGCGTTGACTTCGCCCGCCGATGGCAAGCCGTACAACTGGGCACGAGTTCTGCGACACGAGTTTGTGCATGTCGTGAATTTGCAGCAAACGGGATTTCAGATTCCACATTGGTTTACGGAAGCTTTGGCTGTTCGCAACGAGGCGGTGCCGTATCCCGCTGATTGGGACATGATTTTGGCGAAGTACGTTGCCAACGATGAGCTTTTCGATCTGACGAACATCAATCATGGCTTCACTAGTCCGGGTTCCGGCGAACGTTGGACCTTGGCGTATTATCAAGCTTACTTGTATGCGGACTATGTCGTTACACTTCGTGGCGAAGATGCGTTGGGGAAACTCATCGAACAATACGCCCAAGGGGCGAGTACCGAAGATGCCATCCAGGAAGTCGTCGAAGAGACGCTGGTGGAATTCGAAACCGGCTATCGCGAGTACTTGAACGATCGTGTGAAAGCATTTGCATTGGACAACTCCTCTGCGAATCGCTCGCTGCAAGAACTTGCCCAGGCCATCGTTGAGAAGCCGAATGACGCGTCGGCGTTGGCGGAGTTGTCCGAATTGCAATTCACATCAGGCCGACTGCGAGACGCACGTAGCACGGCAGAGAAGACGCTGAAAATCGATGCGGGCAATGCCGTGGCAAACGGTGTTTTGGCTCAACTAATGTTTTCTATCGGCGAAGATGAACGTGGCTGGTCGCATGTGAAGAAGTGTGTTGCAGCTGAGCATCCACCATCGAAATTGATCGCGTTGGCTGCGAACCGAAGGCTTGAGGAAAAAGACTTTGAGGACGCGGTGACGTACTTTCGTCTTGGCTTGATCGAGTACCCCAAGGATCCGCAATGGAATCGCGGGCTCGCTCGCGTCTACTTGGCCTCCGGTGATAAAAAGGAATTGATTCGCGTTTTGAGTCTGATTGCCGAACGCGAGCCGGACAAAGTTACAATGGCTCGAAAGCTCACGCAATTGACGTTGGCTGAACGAGATTTCGTGGCCGCCGAGAAATGGGCGAACCGAGTGATCCATGTCGACGTAACAAATCCAGTCGCTCACGCGGAGCTGGCCAAAGCTCTTGCGGGGCAGGGCAAAACGCAGGCCGCCATTCGGGAATACAAAACGGCATTGAAGCTGGTGCCGACAGAGGCGAAGTGGCTGATTGAGCTCAAGGTACTCGAACGAAAGTTGTAGCCAGTGTTTTAGCTTTGAGGCCGTTGCTAAAAGAATAGTTCGTCACCGTCATGGGCAAGCATTTGCGTTCAGTTTCCCATGCGTGATTTGACGTCTTGCGACCTTGCTACGACTGGCAGTCAGGCGATCGAAAGGCTACGTTCATAATCTTGAATCAAGCAATTAGGTCTCAATCCATGAACTCAGTTGGTAAAAAGTCAGGTGCTACTCCAGATGGGCCATCGATAGGACTCGACGATTTTCAGCAACTCATCCGAAAAATGTACTTTGACAAGGATGATGCACGCGGAATCGACGGAACATTCATGTGGTTGATGGAGGAAGTGGGAGAATTGGCTGCCGCCCTACGCGAAGGCTCGCATGAAGATAAAATGGAAGAGTTCGCTGACGTGCTGGCGTGGTTGGCTACGATAGCCAATGTCGCGAATGTAGATCTGTCGGCAGCGGTTGCCAAGAAATATGGCGAGGGGTGTCCGGGGTGTGGCCAGTTGGTTTGCTCGTGTCCGGACGAAGGAAAGCCTTAGTCGGAAAACAGACAACGGGGCACGCGGAATTATTGGCTGGGATAGGTAGCCTGTGCATCACATGAATCGATTGTTGAGCTGGGCAATTCTGGCAGCTTCGTTGGTGGTCTTCTTTGCCGGTGCTTCCGCGCAAAGCGTCAGCGCTCAGGATGCGCCAGCGATCAACTCGGTGACGATCGGTATCGACAATAACTTTCGATTGGGTTGCTGGACCCAAGTCCGATTGGATATTACTTCCCCCACCGCAGTGAATTCAGCCAGGTTGGAGATGGAAGTCCCTGACGGCGAGGGAGTAACAAGCGTTCATGTCGTTGAAGGCGTGTCGATTCCTGCTGGTGATTCGAGTATCCGCGCAAAACTCAAACTAGGGCGCGCCAACAGCGATCTATCGATTCGCCTACTCGACAGTGACGGCCAAGAAATCACGTCGAAGTATTTGTCAGCCGACGAAACCCCTGACGCGGTGCTTGCGAGTCGGTTTCTCGTCGTTTCGTTGGGCGAAAATCTTGGCGTGAAAGAAGCTCTTGGGTCACGGAAGCAGAAAGCAGATCAGCGCTCCGCTCATTTGGAAATAACCGACGCAGCATCGTTGCCCGACGAATGGATCGGTTACAGCGGCGTGAATTTGGTTGTCGTTCCGACTAGCGCCAAGAGCGTTGCTGCATCGATGAGCGAACCTCAACTGAACGCCTTGAAGCAATGGGTGCAGATGGGTGGGCGATTGATTGTTAGCGCCGGAGCCGATGCTGATGCCGTGATTGGTGCGAGTCCTGCGTTGGCGGAGTTGTTGCCAGGAAAAATCGATCGAGTCCGCATGCAGCGTGAGACGAGCAACATCGAAGGGTATGCAGGCAATACACGAACGTTACTTTCGGCGTTCCCGCGTGACGGTGATAATTCCTTTCGTCTGCCAATGGCTGCACTAAAGGATATCGAAGGCAGCGTGGTCTTGGCAGAAGGTCTTGGGGCAGAGAGAACGGCGACCGTGATTCGCAGTTCGTTAGGATTTGGGCATGTTGTCTACTTGGCGACGGACATTGATCTAGCTCCGTTGGCAAAATGGACCGATGGCCGACGGAGGATACTTGGGCGTCTCATTGATATTTCGCTTGGCGAAGCTCAACGCGACGACAATGATTTTCAGTTCTCGCAACTGACGCAGATCGGCTTCAGTGATCTTACAGGGCAACTCCGTAGTGCGCTCGATCAGTTTTCGGACATTTCGTTGTTTCCATTTTCTTGGATTGCCATTCTGATTGGTGCATACGTCTTGCTCATTGGACCCGTCGACTATTTCTTGCTTCGTCGATTCGGTAAACGATTCCAACTGACTTGGATCACGTTCCCACTTGCTGTGTTGGCCGCCAGTGCGCTGGCATATTGGTTGACGCAGTCGTGGAAGGGGCAGTCCTTGGGCGTGAACGAAGTCAATATCGTGGATATCGAAGCTGAATCTGGAATGCTGCGTGGCATGGCGTGGAGCCATATCTTCAGCTCCAGCAACTCGAAGTACGATTGCCAGCTGGAAGTTTCGAAGAAAGTCTTTCCTGATCTGGATGAACGGGTCAACCTGACGAGTTGGCAGGGCCTGCCCGGTTCCAACTTCGGTGGCATGAACACACGACGTGTTAGCAACACACTTACCAGCTATGAGATTCGGCACGATGGGGAAGACGTTGCGCAGGTCAGTGCATTGCCGGTTAGCATTTTCGGAAGCCGCAGTTTGAATGGGCTCGTGTATGGCCAGATCGAAGTGCCAAAAAAGGAAGTGCTAACGGCGAATGCAGATGACATGCTGGTCGGCATCGTTCGCAATCCTCTGCCTGTTCCGTTAAAGAACTGTCGATTGTTTTTTGGGCGAAAATACTATCCGCTGGAAAGTCTTCCTCCCGACGGCACAGCTGCGGTAAAGCTCTATTCGCAACCGAAAACGATCAAGTACATGCTGACGAAGTCACGAGTTGACCAGGATCTGAAGGATCAAAGCCAACCCTGGGATCGCAAGAGTTTCGATGTCGAGCGCATTGCCGAGATGATGATGTTTCATAAATCGGTCGGCGGTTCGAGTTACACTTCGCTTTTGCATCGATACCAAGCCGAGGTCGACTTTACGGATCACTTGGCGCAAGAGCGGGCGGTTCTGATTGGCAGGGTAAACACGCCTGCTATGTCGATGTTGAAGGCTGATGACGTGAACACAAAAACGGAAAACTTTGTTCGCATTATCTTGCCAGTGTCACGTACTAATTCGAGGCTCACCAGTGTCTCCAGCACCTCTTCACAGTAGCATCCGATGATCAAAATAGTCGACCTCACGAAGAAGTACGGCGATCTGTTCGCCATTAACTCGATTGACCTCGAATTGCACAAAGGCGATCTGTTTGGCTTCATCGGTCCCAATGGCGCTGGCAAGACGACGACGATGCGTATCATTTCAACGCTGTTGCAACCGTCATGGGGCGAAGCGTACGTCGATGGCAACTCGATCTACACGAATGCCAAAGACATTCGCCGACTTGTGGGTTACATGCCTGACTTCTTCGGTGTCTACGACGATATGAAAGTCATCGAGTACCTGGAGTTCTTTGCGGCAGCATACCGAATCAAGGGCCCTGAGCGTCGAAAAGTCTGCGAAGAGATGCTGGACGTTGTCGACCTTGCATTTAAACGCGATGCATTCGCAAACACGCTCTCACGTGGACAGACCCAGCGACTTGGGCTTGCTCGAGTCATGCTACACGACCCGCAAGTGTTGTTGCTTGATGAACCTCTGTCGGGTCTCGATCCTCGTGCACGCATCGAGATGCGGAACTTGTTGCGACGGCTGGGCCAAATGGGAAAGACCGTGATCGTCTCGAGTCATATTCTTCCTGAGCTTGCAGACGTGTGCAATAAGATCGGTATCATCGACCGCGGCGTAATGAATGTGAAAGGCGTTGTGAAAGATGTGATTCGCGAACTACGCAGCAACCTTGTCTTGCACGTCCGCGTCCAGGGTGACTCAGCCGCAGCAATGCGCGAAATTGAGAACTTAGAAATCGTTCAGTCCGCAGAATTGAACGAAGACGACGGAAAAATCATGGTAACTCTGCATGAAGGCATCGAAGACTATTCGCCAGTCTCATCGCATTTAGTTCAGAAAGGATACGGACTACTCGAATTCCGTGAAGACGAGCTGAATCTTGAGTCAGCGTTCATGGCGTTGACAAAGGGTATGTAGTCGTTGCTACCGGTAAGCGTTTTCGTTGACTTGGCTTTCAATTGTTAGTGCGCTCACGCTGCGGACGTATTAGGAATAAATTCCTTCGTCGAGGGCACGTCCACCGGTCTATGAGATTGCGGATGGTGCCTCAATTGATTCCGTGAGTTTCATGGAGCGCCGCAGCGGTCTTAGCGGGACGATCAACCATCAAGCTGGTGAAAGTGTCATCGGCAGTCAGGATTTGGACCGCGGTGGAAGCAGTTTCCACATGCACGGAGGAGATTTGTCTATTGACCGTGAGACGGCTCGGTTGGCTTTACCGACTTCCTGACACTTTCCGAAAACTTCGGGCTGACATCGTCTTCTTTGTCTGCTGTTCCCGAACCCGACAGTTTTCTCATGGCGATCTTGCGATGTTGTCACTCTCGTTTGGTCGACGAGTCGGCGTTTGGCGGCGCTAAGAAATCCGAGCCAATCGCGTTGTTATGCAAGTGTCCATCGTGGCTGAATCGTTTCGTCCGCCTATCCTAAGCTTGAATCGTTGAAGAACGTGAACGCACGGAATCGCTGGTAACTACAATAGATGTAGTGTCTTTTCTCTTCGTTCGTGCAGTGCTCATGTACGCCAAATCGTTCTTCACAGATCTGACTCGGTTTCTCCCACACGTCCGCTCGTTTTCTGCGCGACGCGGTGGTGATGTGGGTGATAAGTGGTTGCTCAATGACACGCTGCACGCGCACCACAGTCCGAAACGACGAAATGAACTTTGGGATGAGAGTCGCGAGATCATTTCGGAAGCTATTCGACGCATGACGTTCGTGCGATTCGCTAGTGCAAACATCGCCAGCGCCTTGCGGACGCTCTGTATCCCCGATCTTGTCGAAGGCGTGAGCCATTCCAAGAAGATCGAAAACCGCCCCATGACTCGCGTTGCGGGGACATTCGCGTACCTGCACGCGATCTATTCGCATCCATACGAAAGCCAGCCCGTTCGAGAAGCGATCTCACGCGTGAGTTCGATGCATCGGCGAGCCAAGGTTGCCGGAAACAAAACGCAGAGAGAACGGGAACTGTTCAAGTACATCGCCAGCAATCTGCACATGGCGGCACTGCAAAACTTGCCAGATCTCACGCCACGCGAGCGACATGCGATTTGCCAGCATATGATCTTTTCGGTGTTTCCTATGGGGCACGACATCCAGGCGAGTACTTTGGAGCTTGAACGCGACCTTCTTCAGTTTGAGATCGAACATCGAATCGATGATCGGACCGAATCGGAAATCCGCGATAAAGCCATCCGGATTTCGCACAAAGCACATGACGTCATCATTTTGCATCCATTCGTGAGTCCTCGATTGCTCTACCAGTACGTCCCCGATTGGACCTGTAGCATTTTGAAACTGCGTCGACCGACTCCGAACTACTACGACACGGCGCGAGATATCTTCGCCACTACACTTGCTAATAACCCATTGGTTTCTCGATCCACTCACGATCTGCAGGCGCAGCTGTTTCTTGTTTCAGCTTTGAATGAACTTGTGCTCGAGAAACACACGTCATTTAAACTTCCCGAAGCTGATCGTCTGATGCGGATCATCTCGAAGCGACTTTATCGTGGGTCGCAAACACGAAGCGACTAACGTCTGCGGCGTCTGTTCGCAGTCGGCGGCCTCGGCGGTACCGGACCATCCGCCTCGAATCAATTTACAGCTTCAGTAGGTTTTTAAAGGTAGCAAGTTCGCTCCACTCTTCTTTCGATACGGGCATCTCGTGGTCACCAGTGGCTGACGCAATGTCCATGCCCAACAGAAACAAAGCGTTCTTGAACGCTGTGGAATCATTGGGGTGTAACTTGGTGTCGACGATTTCTTGAACGGTGCTAATCTGAGATTTCGGATCGACTTTTTCCGAAAGAACCTCTCCGATGCTCAGGGCAAGGTTGTCCGCGTCCCCCATGATGTCGGTGACTACTTGAGTGAATACAACGCTGTCGTAGCGCTCGAGTTGATCGAATTGTTGGATCAGTTTCTCGACTTCACTGTTCTCAATGTTGTCGTCGGCGTTTGCAACGTAGTAGAAAACGAGAATCGGCGACCGTTTGATGATTGCCCACTCGTCTGAGGTGAAGGTGTTGGAGTCCACGAATCCGAGTCCTCAAAATGCAGAGTTAATCTAAGCAAAATACTGTATGCGTTAAGGCTTGGAAATACTCACGTCGTCGAACTCAACTTCACCTGTCGCCCCAAAAAGTCCAATGCGTAGAATCGCTTCGCGAGCTTCCGCCGGAACGCGGAATGTTTTTTCTATCGCCATCCAGTCTTTCGATCCACGCCAAGGGCCCACCCAATTGCGGCCGACATCAGCGCGATGTTGATCATAAAATGTCAGCATCATGACTGGCAGCGAGCCATCACGAGTAGGTTTGACGTTGCTAAGTTGAACGCGTCCCGACAGCTTCAGTCTGGAAACAGAGCGAGCGTCGATAGCAAGGCCTTGGAGTAGGTGGCTTGCTCGACCCGATTCTTGGTTTGAAAATCGAATATGTTGTCCGCTGTTCGTATCCACCACGCGAACCTGTCGACCGTAGTACCAACCAGGAACGATGGCTTCGTCGGTGGTTGATTCCTCGAAGTCGCCATTGACGACACTTGGGTTTGTCGGGTCGGGCTGTTTTTCTCTTGTGTCTTCTGCTGTACCCGTCATCGGGACAAAAAGCGTAGGTCGCAGCGCTTCCTTTTCCAGCTCGCCGTCTTTCTTTGTGAACTGATACAGCGTTTGTTGGTAACGTTCGCCCACAGGAATGACCATGCGACCGCCTTCGCGGAGTTGTTCGATCAGCGGCACGGGCACTTTTTCAGGAGAGCACGTGACGATGATTTTGTCGAATGGCGCGTGCTCTGGCCAACCCTTAAAACCATCGCCGATTTTCACATGGACGTTTTTGTATTTTAATCGCTTCAGAACTTTTTTAGCTTTGAGGCCCAGCGGCTCGACGATCTCGATGGTGTAGACATCTTTGACGAGCGGGCTGAGTACTGCTGCTTGGAAGCCGCTGCCGGTTCCGATCTCTAAAACTTTGTCGGTGGGCTTCGTATCCAGCGACTCCGTCATAAAGCTAACGATGAACGGCGAGCTAATGGTTTGTTCTTCGCCAATGGGCAGAGACATATCGAAGTACGCCATGCGTCGCAAGTTGCGCGGGATGAACTCGTGCCGATCGGTCTTCAGTAGAACTTCGATCACCCGCCGGTCTTTGACACCAGCCGCGATGATTTCGTTTTCGACCATCTCGCGTCTTGCTGCGCGGTAGTCATAGCGCTGGGCGGTGGCTTCCCATGGAAAGCTCGTACAGATGAATAACGCGACTAGCACCAATGGGAGGTTGTTAGGCATGGCAAGTACCGGTGGATTGGATTGTAGTAGTTTTGCGGGTCCAAAGTGTGAGCGAATCAAGAATCGCTCCGGTCATAGCAAAGTTTAGGTGGTAGTTCCGGCGTTAAGTTGATTTTTTAATTCAATACTTTGCCTAGCCTGCTTGAATGGTGGTCTACCTTTACTAAGTTATCTGGGCGCTTTAAGCGTCGTATGTGGAACATATTGTCTATTTTGTTGATTGAGGAATTCGATGACAAGGAAAAATCATCTTTGTAAAGGTCTGCTGTGCATCGGATTGGCACTAGCGGTAAGCTCGCCAGCGATGGCTGGTTGGGGTTCATTTGGCGGCGGTTCTTTCGGATCCGGCGGATCTGGAGGCGGATCATTCGGTTCGCATGGTGGATCGTCCTTCGGTGGATCGGGTGGCGGAAGTTCACTTGGATCTTCACACGGTGGAAGCCATGGTGGCGGAAAACTGTTCGGCGGATTGTTTTCTCACTCCAAACGTTCGTTCGGTGGCAGCACTGGCGGATCACTTTTTGGTAGCGGAAGCAGTACGGGCGGCGCGTCGTTCGGCGGTAGCACTGGCAGCCGCGTTTCGTTTGGCGGCGGTTCGTCGGGTGGATCGTCTGGCGGAAGCGGACTGTTTCACGGCGGCTTGATCAGCAAGTTGCGTGCACATCATCAAAAGAAAATGTCATGGTTGCGTTCATTGGGCCACGGTTCATCGGGCGGCAACGGTTCGTCTGGTGGCGGCCACGTCCTTTCGGGCGGCGGATCATCAGGCGGTTCTTCTGGTGGATCGAGCTACGCGGGACTTTCGACGCCGATTTACTCCTCGGCTCAACCGGTTGAAAGCTATCCGATCGAATCGAGCTATCCAGTTGAGAGTTACCCCGTTGAAAGCTATCCGATCGAATCGAGCTACCCCGTCGAAAGTAGCAGCTATCCAATGGAAGGTGCGATCGACAGTGGTTATCCAGTAGACAGTGGCTACCCGGTGGACGCTGGCTATCCAGTTGAAGGTATCGAAAGCTACCCACTTGGAGAAAACGCGAAAGACCACGGCGCATTGCTCGTGAGCTTGCCAACGGACGCAAAGTTGTTCGTGAATGGTCAAGCTACAACGAGCGAAGGCGATTCGCGACAATTCGTTTCGAAGGGTCTGAAGAGCGGTTACCGCTATCCTTACACGGTCAAAGCTGTGATGAACGTGAATGGCAAAGAGGTCGTTCGTGAGAAGCAGGTTAGCTTGCGAGCTGGTCAAGGTCTTGCTTTGGCATTCGACTTTGACGTTCCAACGAAAACAAGCCTTACCGTCCGAGTTCCCGAAGGTGCGACGCTTGTACTTGCTGGAGCCAAAACGAAATCGGGTGGCGTCGAGCGAACATTCTCGACGACGAAGCTTTCGAAAGGCCAAACCTGGGAAGACTATCAAGTTGTCGTCACATGGAAAAAAGACGGCCAGTCGGTAACCAAAAAGCAAACGATCACTCTCCTAGGCGGAGAAGATCGCACGCTGACATTCGATTTCGACCAGCAGCAAGTCGCTGCACGCTAGTAAATCGAATGGCTGGCTAAGAAAATAGCCCAGATCGCCATTTGGCAACAACTTAGACGTCACTAAATTAAGCCTCCGCGCGTGCCGAGATAATCGGCCTCTTAGCGCGGAGGCTTTTTTTCGTTAGTTTGCCGACGTCGATAGACGTTTCCTTGCTTGTGCGATTGCAGTGAATCAACCTCTACCACCGAATGAAGCAAGCCAGCCTGACGCTTGGTGGTCGCCTCGCAAAAAAGCGGTCGCAAGTATTCTTTTAGCGTTACACGTTTTTGCTGTATTCGCTGCCCCGTGTGCCTCACCACCTCCAGCCAGCGATACATGGCAGCGTCTTTCGGGACGATTGGATGGCGAAGACGGTTTGCTGACGCCGTATCTTCGAGCAGCCTATCTGAACCACGGCTATCGATTCTTCGCGCCGAATCCTGGGCCGAGCCATTTGGTTCGTTTCGAGATCGATCTCAAGTCTGGCGGCGAGATCGAAGGTCACTTTCCGGATACAGAAGAACAGTTTCCCCGGCTCTTGTACCACCGCATGTTCATGCTAAGCGAAACAGCATACAGCTTGGCCGAACCCGTACTGGCGATTCCGCAAGCAGGTTCGCTAACGGATGAGGAGCAACGTGAGTACGACAAACAATTGGCGGCTGCCGATGCGTTGGCTACTTCGATCGCAAGGCGTTTGCTTGCTGATCACGAAGGGCGACGCGTGCGACTTTATTTGCAAACGCACGAGCTGCCGTTTCCCGCTGACGTAGCGGCGGGACAAAAACTAGATGATCCTTCGCTTTACCGTGAGCAGTTCTGGCGCGAAGTCAGCGCCGAGCAAGCAAACTCGGAACTAGTAGACTCGCCACTCGCTAACTCTTCACCGCTAGGAGTCCAGCGTTGAAGAATTGGTTTCGAGACGCATGCCAGGGTTGGGATCGGTTTTGGTTTTCGCCAGCCGACGCTGCAACGTTGGCTACTATCCGAATCTTCGCGGGCGCTATGCTGTTGTATACGCATTTCGTTTGGATGCTGGAGTTGGAAGGTTTTTTCGGAGAAGCTGGTTGGCTCTCGAAAGAGTTCGTATTCCGTTATCACGATTCGGCGTACGCATGGAGTCACCTTTATTGGATCGAGAGTCCGGCGCTGCTTTGGGCAACGCATTTGATTGCCCTTTGCATATTCGCGAGTTTGATGGTCGGTTTTCGGAGTCGCCTGTCAGCGGCTTTCGCTGCGTTGCTCACGATCTCGTATGCGCATCGAGCAAGCGGTGCGTTATTTGGGCTGGATCAAATCAATGGCTTTCTTGCGCTTTATTTAATTGTGGGGCCGTGCGGTGATGCGTTTTCTGTTGATGCTTGGCTAGCCAAGAAAAACGCGAAACCGAAAGTCATCCCCAAAGTATCGTGCAACATTGCAATTCGATTGATGCAGATTCATTTGTGCATCGTCTACTTGTTTGCCGGCTGCGGAAAGCTGTTCGGGCAATCGTGGTGGGAAGGCACGGCGTTGTGGGGAGCTTTCGCGAACCTTGAATACCAAACGCTCGATATGACTTGGACCGCTAGTCGAATGTGGATCATCGACGTGATGACACATGTGACTTTGTTTTGGGAAGTTTCTTACATCGCGCTCATCTGGCCGCGACTTTCACGCCCGATCATGTTGCTGCTTGCGATTCCATTGCATCTGGGTATAGCGATGTGCATGGGCATGGTCACGTTTGGAGTCGTAATGCTGATCGCAAACTTGGCGTTTGTGTCGCCCGAGTTCATTCGTAATGTCTCCGGCCGACTTGGCTCCATGGTCAACGCGACTGAACTCACTGGGGAACGTACGAATCCCCCGACGCCCAAGTTTCACGAGCGACGTCGCACTCGCCAGTCTCAAAAAAAGTGAACCTCGCTGCCGAGGTTGTGTCGCTGGCACTTGGATAGGTATGGTGTAGCTCGTTTGCACGTCCTTCCCGGGCGCTGCCAGGGAACAATATTGTCAAAAAAGTAGCTCGGAAATAGAGACATGAAGAAGGTTGGTTTCGTTGGCTGGCGAGGAATGGTTGGTTCGGTTTTGATGGATCGAATGACGACCGAAAACGACTTTCAGGATATCGACCCAGTCTTTTTCTCGACGTCGCAAGTCGGACAAGACGGCCCGGATGTTGGCATGGGATCAAAACCGCTAGGCGATGCCAATGACATCGCTGCACTCGCCGAGTTGGATATCGTGATCACATGCCAAGGTGGTGACTACACGAAGGCCGTTCATTCAAAGTTGCGTGAGTCTGGTTGGTCGGGCCATTGGGTCGATGCCGCGTCTGCTTTGCGAATGGCGGACTTCAGCAAAATCATTCTCGATCCTGTGAACCGCAGCGTAATTGACGAAGCAATTTCGCAAGGCGTGAAAGATTGGATCGGCGGTAACTGCACTGTCAGTCTCATGCTGCTCGGTATCGGTGGTTTATTCGACAAGGGCTGGGTCGAGTGGATTTCATCCATGACTTATCAGTCGGCGTCCGGCGCCGGTGCTCGCAACATGATCGAACTTGTCCAGCAAATGGGCGAGCTTTCGCAATGTCATTCGGCGGGTCAAACCGCACTAGAGCTAGAGCGGCTGGTCACGCACAAAATGGCGTCAGGCGAATTGTCGTGCGATAATTTCGGCGTTCCACTTGCGGGAAGCTTGATTCCGTGGATTGATAGTCCCATGGAAAACGGACAAACGAAAGAAGAATGGAAAGGGCAAAGCGAGACAAACAAAATTTTGCAGTGCGACCCGATTATTCCTGTCGATGGACAGTGCGTCCGAGTCGGTGCGATGCGTTGCCATAGCCAGGCACTCACAATCAAGCTCAAGTCAGATATTCCGATTGCCGAAATCGAAGCCGCAATTGCGGGCGCGAACGATTGGGTGGAAGTTGTGCCGAACGAACGTGAAATCACTGCGCAAAAACTCACCCCGACGGCGGTCTCTGGCAAGATGCATATTCCTGTCGGTCGTATTCGTAAGATGAATCTCGGCCCCGAATACCTCACGCTCTTCACTGTTGGGGACCAGTTGTTGTGGGGTGCGGCGGAGCCATTACGACGCATGCTTCAGGTCTTACTAGGAAAGCTCTAGTCGCAAGTGCCTAAGCGTTTTTTCAAAGCGACGGTCGCCTACAACGGTAAAGCGTACCTTGGTTGGCAAGTCCAAGCCGAAGGCCGTACGGTTCAGGCGGAAATGGAAAGCGTCGTCGAGAAAATCACGCGTGAGTCCGTTCGTGTCGTTGCAAGCGGACGAACGGATTCCGGAGTTCACGCGTTGGGCCAAGTGGTTGGCTTTGCAATCGAACGAGAAATGGATCCGGCAACGTTGCTGCGTGCACTCAACGGGAATCTTCCGACTGACATTCGTGTGTTAGATGTCGACTACGCGCCCCAAGACTTTCACGCAATCCGCGATGCGGTGAAAAAACGTTATCGCTATTTTATTCAAGATGGTGCCGTGCAGGATCCGTTCTTGCTTGATCGATCGTGGTTCGTACCTCAGCGGTTAGACGAAATCGCGATGCGAGAGGCAGCGACGCTGTTACTTGGGGAGCATGATTTCGCGAGCTATCAATCTGCCGGCTCCGTACGCGCAACGACCCATCGCATCATTCACGACTTCACCGTTGGCAGGCAGGCAGGACAGTTTTGCAATCCAGTCGTCATCGAAGTCGAAGCCAACGGTTTTCTTTACAACATGGTTCGCAATCTCGTTGGTACGCTTGTCGAGGTTGGGTTAGGTAAAAAGCCAAAAGATTGGCCGCTGAGCATCATTGCCGGAAAAGATCGCAAACTCGCCGGACAAACCGCCCCAGCGCAGGGTTTGTTCTTGGTTTCCGTGGACTACGGTAAATGAATTTTGCGCTTTATCGAAATGCAGCTTGATCGCTGACTCGGTTTCTCAACAATAGTTATATGAGAACTTCACGAGGAACGAATGGCGTCGGTTTCGCAATAAGCTGCGTCTTTAGTTTCGCAATCACCTACTGCTCCACGGCGACCGTTGTCGCACAAGATTCGCCAGCGACTGAGCTCACCGCGGCGCGAGCACTGGAAGATGCATTCGTGCGGTGCATTGAGAAAGCAGAGCAATCTGTCGTCGCTATCGCTCGCGGGCGACGTGGTGCTGGTCGAGAACTTCAGCAACCAACTTTCGTTCCGCACGAATACTGCGCTGGAGTCGTCGTTGGTGAGAATGGCTTGCTCCTGACCAATTATCATTCGTTGGGAAAGGTTGACGAGAATGACTACGTGGTTTGGAAGCAAGGTAAGTCGTTTCCAGCGAAAGTCAGAGCTGCGGATCCATGGTCGGATCTCGCGATTCTTGAAATCAAAGATAGCGGACTGAAACCGATTGAGTTTGGCGATTCGGCGGGTTTGAAGAAAGGTCGCATTTTCATTGCGTTAGGCAATCCTCACGCGATTGCCCGCGACGGCAACGTGAGTGCGACGTGGGGTATCGTTTCGAATATCAGCCGCAAAATCGACGGGCCGCTGCAAGGCGGGGTCGATGCCGATACAGTCGACCCGCGAAGTCGTGAAACGCTCTATCACTTCGGTGGGCTTATTCAAACGGATGCGAAGTTAGCGAAGGGCACCAGTGGTGGGCCTATGTTGGATCTGGATGGAAAGATGATTGGTCTTTCGACATCGATCGCTGTGCTGGCTGGTTTCGAAAAAGGTACAGGCTACGCGATCCCGGTCGATGCGCGGTTTCGCCGAGTGGTGGAGAAATTAAAACGCGGCGAAGAGATCGAGAACGGTTTCTTAGGTGTTGCGCCGAGGAATCCTTTCCGGGACCGAGGCGAAGTTGGCGTCGTACTTGATCGCGTCGAACAGGGAACACCGGCGGCGATGGATGGCCTGTCAGTGAACGACGAGATTGTGCAAATCGACGATCAACAAGTACGAACGATCGATGATTTGTTCTTCAAGGTTGGCTCGATGCCACCGGGGCACACTGCTCAGATTACGGTTCGGTCTGCGCGCCGAGGTTTTTTTGACAAAAAGGAAGTCACGCTGCCAGTGCGGCTAACAAAGAAACCTCACACGGCATCGCGGCCGATCATCGCAAAGGTCCAGCAACGGTACTGGCGAGGCGTTCGTGTGGACTACGGCACGGCGTTGTCGTTGAAACGGATCTCGACGCTCGATCCCGAAGGCTGTGTAATTGTGACGGATGTGAAGAAAGACTCTGCGGCGTGGCGTGCGGGACTGCGGATCGGGTCGGTCATCAGCCACGTTGACGACGAAGGCGTGACGACACCCGAGCAGTTCTATGCAGCAGTCGCAGGTGCAGAGCGAGACTTCGGATCGGAAGATGCGGTCTCGTTCACACTGTTTGACCGATCCGGGCGAATCTTCATCGAAGTATCGCCGAAGTAGCCGCTTTGTGAAGCTCTCTCGGAAACTACCGAACTTCCCCGGTTCGCACGCAGTCGATATGATTGCGAATTACCTAAACGCCGCCCGCAATGGAGTGGCTGGCCAGTGTCTCACAAAGAGTCATCATGAAAACGGACGAACTGCGCGAGAAATACTTAGCCTTTTTCGAAACGAAGGGCCATACGCGTGTACCTAGCGACGTGCTGGTGCCAACTTGGGACCCATCCGTGCTGTTCACTCCGGCGGGAATGAACCAGTTCAAGGACCACTTTCTCGGCAAGGTGAAGCTCGAATACACCCGCGCGACGACGTGTCAAAAGTGTATGCGAACGGGTGACATCGACAACGTCGGCCGAACGCCGCGGCACCACACGTTTTTCGAGATGCTCGGCAACTTCAGCTTCGGCGATTATTTCAAGCGCGATGCCATCCATTGGGCTTGGGAATTGTTGACTGACAAAAAGTGGTACGGCCTCAATCCGGAACAACTTTCCGTCACCGTTTACAAAGATGACAGTGAGGCTGCCGACATTTGGAAGGACGACATTGGGTTGCCCGACAAACGTATTCAGTGGCTTGACGAAGACGAGAACTTTTGGCCCGCAAGTGCGCCAAGCGAAGGCCCCGACGGAGTGTGTGGACCATGTAGCGAGATCTACTTCCACGCGGATGGTCGCGAGCCGCTGGAAATCTGGAATCTTGTCTTTACGCAATTCAATCGTGAAGGCAATCCGCCCGATAACCTCACGCCACTTCCGAGCAAGAACATCGACACCGGCATGGGGCTCGAGCGGATGGCGGCGTGCATGCAGGATGTCGAGACCAACTATCACATCGACATTCTCAAACCCATTGTGCTCGCGGCTGCGGATGTCGTTGGCGCCAAATACTCGTACGACTCGGAGGATGGCCGCAGAGTACGGCGGATCACGGATCACGTTCGAGCTTGCGTGTTCTGCGTTCACGAAAACGTGTATCCCGGCGCGAACAAGGAAAAATATGTCGTCAAACGACTTCTGCGTCGCGCTGTTCTTGATGGCCACCAGATGGGCATGCGAGAACCGTTTCTCTACCAGTTGGTCGACGCTGTTGTTGATCAGATGAAAGGTATCTACCCCGACCTTGCTGAAACGACCGAGCGAGTTTCGAAAGTCATCAAGGCGGAGGAAGCGAACTTCTTTTCGACGATCGATACGGGACTGCAGAAAATTCATCGCGTGTTCGATGACATGAAATCATCTAGCGAAAAACAGATTGATGGCGGAGTTGCGCACAATTTCTATCAGACGTACGGTTTTCCGCCTGAACTTTTTGAAACGCTCGGGGCGGAACAAGACTACGGTTTCGACTGGGACGGCTATGAAGTCGCGGAGAAAGAACACAAAGAACGAACCGGCTCCGTAAAGCATGGCGTCATGGGTAGCGCTGGTGCGATGGATGAACTCAAGGCCCAAGTTAGTGAAACCGAGTTTTCGGGATACGATTCGACAGAAGGCACATCCACGATTTGCGGAATCGTAGACGGCGAAGGAGCCGAAGGTGTTGCCTTGCAGTCAGCCGCCGCATCGGAAAAAGAGCTACGCGTGATTCTCGATCGCACACCGTTTTACGGTGAAAGCGGCGGACAAGTCGGCGACTCGGGAATGATCACCACCGACTCGAGCGAGTTTGTCGTCGATAGAACCGAAAAGGACGGTAGCCTTTTTGTTCACATTGGACGTGTAACGAAGGGGAAGCTCACCAAGGGTGACACCGTCAACGCTTCTGTCGACAATAATCGCCGTAATGGCATTCAACGCGCTCACTCCGCAACGCACATTTTGCACTGGGCTTTGCAAAAGAACCTCGGCTCGCACGCGCAACAACAAGGGTCAAAAGTTGACGAGGACTGGCTGCGTTTCGACTTTACGAATCTAGAAGCCGTTGGTGCAGAGACACTTCAAACCATTGAAGACGATGTCCTTCAGCAAGTTTCTGCCAAGGGATCCATCAAGTGGGAGACGTTGCCACTCGCAGATGCACGCGCTGCGGGCGCGATGATGT
>CAYNJG010000130.1:0-19823 GCA_964397295.1 uncultured Pirellulaceae bacterium | reverse complement strand
GTTCTGGAATGGCCTCGTCGCGGAGGCCACCGCCGACTAGAGGTGTTTTCCACGCGTTCCGGGTAGCATACGATGGACGCCATGAACAAAGGACTTCATCCGGTCGACATCACCGTCCTCGTGGGATATCTCATCGGCGTTACTTGCCTCGGACTTTGGATGTCGCGTCGGGTTAAATCGACCAGCGACTTCTTCATGCCGAGGCACTTCGGTCCGCTGACGATGATCATGCATGCGTTCGGCACGGGCACCGCCAGCGACCAAGCCGTCACCGTCGCATCCGGTACCGCCCAGCGGGGCCTCTCGGGTATTTGGTACCAGTGGCTTTGGTTGATACCGACTCCATTTTACTGGCTCGTCGCACCCATCATGCGACGCTTTCGAGCTACCACCACCGCCGATGTTCTGACGCTTCGTTTTGATCAGAGTGTTGCGTCGCTTTTTGCCGTCGTTGGCATCGTGAGCATGTCCGTCAAGATAGGAGTCATCTTGCGCGGTGCAGCAGCAGTGATTGATGCGGGTACCGGCGGCTTCTTGGATACCAATGTGGCGATCTTCGCGATCACGATACTGTTTCTAATTTACGGGATCGCAGGTGGACTCAGCGCGGCGATTGTGACGGATTTCGTCCAAGGCATCCTCACGATCGTTTTCTCTTTTTTGCTACTCCCCTTTGTGATGTCTGCGGTCGGCGGTATGGCTGGGGTCCGAGAACGCATCACCGATCCAACATTGCTAAGCCTCGTCGCACCCGGCAAGATCACGACGTTCTTTGTCATGATGATGGGCTTGCAGGGATTGATAGGAATTGTCGCGCAACCACATATTATGGGCGTGTGTGCTGCGGGTAAGACGGAAACGGAAGGCCGCATTGGCTTCATGGTTGGCAACCTCGTTAAACGACTATGCACTGTCGCGTGGTGTTTGACCGGCATCGCCGCCGTCGCATGGTACCTCGATCAAGGTGTTCCGCTTGCCGAGATTCGCACCGAAGCATTTGCCGATCGGATCTACGGCGATGTCGCTCACAGTTTTCTCCCCAAAATCATGCCAGGATTGCTGGGCATATTTCTCGCTTCGTTACTGGCAGCCGTCATGAGTTCTTGCGACTCATTCATGATCTGCTCCTCTGCGCTGTTCGTCGAGAACATCTACAAACCCGTCAAACCGCAACAGTCGATCAAGCATTACCTGACGGTCAGCCGGCTTACCTCTTTGATCGTCGTCGCTGGTGGGGTTTTGTTTGCGTTCTCTGTTCCGGATGTCGTTAAGGCGTTGGAACTCTGGTTCAAGATCTCCCCGATGACAGGCATCGTGTTCTGGATGTGCCTGTTCTGGCGGCGGATGACTGTGGTCGGGGCCTGGGCGACGACACTAACGGGCTTTGCCGCATGGTGGCTCGCGACACGTGACGGTTTTGTACAGTGGGTCGACAGCCTGGCCACCCCTGAATCCTGGCGACTGATTTGGGAGCAAAACGGCGAGAAGGTGATCTATGAACCGTGGCAAATCGTCTTCTACCTCTCTGCCGCAGCAATCGCCGGCGTTGTCGCGAGTCTCGCAACGAAACGCGTGGATGAAGATCGGCTTGAGCGTTTTTATTCTCTCATCAGAACGCCTATCCAACCGAACGAAAACTACGACCAACCGTGCACGTTGCCAACAGATCTCGAGATTCCCATCCGTCCTGTTGGACTGCGTATCGGTGATCTCGAAATCCCGCGCCCTTCAAAGACATCCGTTATCGGCTTCGTACTCGGAACTATCGTCTCCGTGTGCCTCGTCTTCCTGTTCATTACGTTCGCGAAGTCGGGATGAACTTCATGGAACGAAACATTGGATTGATTGGCGTCGGCTTACTTGGCCGAGCCATCGCAGAGCGACTGCTGAAGCATGGCTTCCAAGTTTTCGCCTACGACACCAACGACGACGCTGAGATGCCGCCCCATGAAAATGTCGTCATTTGCAAGAGCAACGTAGAAGTGGCCCAACAAGCGAACACGATCATCCTATGCTTGCCCGATTCGCCGGTTGTGAGACACGTCGTCGAGGAGCTACAGCCGCACCTTAACCAGCACACGATTATCGACACCACAACCGGTTCACTTGCGAACACGCTTGCCACGAGCGAACAACTGGCGGCGACAGGTACAAAATACCTCGATTCCACCGTGGCGGGTTCTAGTCAACAAATGCGTGACGGCACTGCAGTGTTGCTGATCGGAGCAGCCGAAGTCGCGTTCACCGAGTGCAAACCGGTCTTCGACGCACTCAGTTCGAGCTGCAACCACGTTGGTCCGGTCGGCAGCGGTTCTCGAATGAAGCTGGTCGTCAACCTAGCGATCGGGCTGAACCGAGCCGTCTTGGCCGAGGCACTCGCTTTTGGCGAGTCGTTTGGCTTCGATGCCTCGCAAGTCGTTGACATCCTACGCTCGACCCCCGCGCACTCGGACCAAATGGACACGAAGGGCCCGAAGATGGCCACACGCGATTTCCAACCGCAGGCTAGATTGCGACAACATCACAAAGATGTAAAACTCATCCTCGAATCTGCCAGCGAGTTGGGCGCGACTGTCCCACTTTCCCAATTGCACGAATCGATCTTACAACAGCTGGTCACCGAAGGGTTTGGTGACGAAGACAACAGCGTCGTCATCCACGCTTTTCGAAAATGACAGAGAACAGCCTCATGGACAACGTAGAAGCAACGCTCGACAAACTGCGCAAATTCGATACCCCCACGATCTGCAATGTAATCGAACTATTTGAGATTCGGCCTCGCAACCAAGGATTCATGGATCAACGTATCCAATCGGCATTTCCAGAGATGGAGCCGATGGTCGGATTCGCCTGCACTTCTTCGTTTCGCTCTGACCAACCGCCGGCAACCGGTGACGCATACGGAAGTTTGCAGACGCAGCTTGAGCGATTTGAAGAGCTACCCGGTCCCGCAGTCGTTGTATTCGAAGACCTTGACGATCCCGCCGTCGGAGCGACGTTCGGTGAGGTCATGTGTTCGACCTACAAAGCCTTTGGAGCCAGTGGTCTCGTTACTAGCGGTGGCGGACGTGATCTCTTGCAGGTGAAGGCACTCGACTTTCCCGTGTTCACCGGATCCACGATCTGCGCTCATGCCTATTGCCACATTCTACACGTAGGCCTGCCGGTCCGTGTTGGTGGACTCACGGTTCAGATGGGCGAGTTACTCCACGGCGATGCAAATGGCGTCACCCAAATCCCCGTCGAAATCGCGGCAGAGGTTGCTGACGTCGCGGCTGAATTTCTGGACGCCGAATCTCTCGTGATGGATTACGTCAAAGCTGACGGCCCCAAGAACATCGACGACTTCACCAAAACGACAGAAGCTATGGCGGAAGTCGTGAAAAAACTACGCAAACAAGTATCACGCTCGATCTAAAAATAGCAGGACCGTATGGTACTCTATTTCGCGACTTCTGCTATAGCGGTGACACTTGGCTTCCTTTTTGAGAGGCAACTTTTGGTCCTTGATTCACAAGTTGATGGGAGAACAAACCATGAATCTGAAGTCATCTGAGGAAGGGGACCTGCGGCCCAATCAATCGCCGTCGAAGCTACCCGGAATCAAACAATTCGATCTCACTGGTAGAAACGCCATCATCACAGGCGGCTCGAAGGGACTTGGAGAAGCAATGGCAGAGGGCCTCGCCTCAGCCGGTGCGAACCTCGCTATCGTCAGCCGAACCGAATCAGAAGCCCAAAAAACAGCAGAGCGAATAGCGGACGAGTATTCGACAAAATGCGTCGGCATGTGCGCCGATGTGAGCAAGCCGGACGACGTGCAGCAGATGGTTGCCATCGTGGCGGAGCAATTCGGGACCATTGATATCCTGATCAACAATGCAGGCATCAATATTCGTGGCCCAATCGATGAATTGACCTACGAGCAATTTCAAGAAGTCAATCGAATAAATGTCGACGGCGTGTGGCTGTGCAGTCGAGCCGTCGTCCCTCTGATGAAAAAAGCCGGTGGTGGTCGGATCATCAACCTCGCTAGTACACTGGGCTTGGTCGGCCTCCAAAATCGAACTCCCTACACCTCCAGCAAAGGCGCTGTCGTACAAATGACGCGGGCGCTGGGTCTCGAACTCGCGCCGCACAACATCCTTTGCAATGCAATTTGTCCTGGTCCTTTTTTGACTCCAATGAACGAACCAATCGCCGATTCAGAAGAAGCGAAAAAGTTCATCGTGGGTGCCGTAGCGCTCGAACGCTGGGGGCTAATGAAAGAAATCCAAGGTGCAGCAATTTTCCTCGCGAGCGATGCGGCCAGCTTTGTCACGGGCAGCATGCTCACGGTGGACGGCGGCTGGACCGCACGGTAATCGCCAGAAAAATGCTGTCGGGAATCACGCGGGGACCACGAACTGCATGAACGGCGACGTTTCTACGCAAGTTAGCCTAACAGCATGGACCTAGCCGCGATGATATAATGGGTGCCTCCGCCCTCGCCCGCCATCGAATCGCATGCCGCTGACCTTCTTAACCTCGTCCTTTTCTATCATTGCTGCGGTAGGACTCGTCCTTATCACTGCAGTGCTTGCGTTTATGGGTTGGCGCAAAAGTGGTTTCAACTTCCGTGTCGGTTTGCTCGAGCTATTACGAGTACTGATTGTCGCACTCGTGGCGATAACGCTAAATCAGCCTGAATGGTTGCGCACGTATCAGCCGACGGAGTTCCCGACGCTCCTCGTACTGAGCGATGAATCGGGCAGCATGCAAACGCTCGACATTTTGCAGAACCAAACCGCCATCACACGGGCTCAGTCCATTGCCGAGCTGTCTGCGAAGGACGCCTGGTCGGATATCAAATCGCTTGATGTCGTTGTAGAACGATTCAGCTCTGACCTTGACGACCCTAAAGCGGGTACGGATCTGAATCACGCGTTATCTTCTGCGCTCAAGCGATACGAAAATCTTCGCGGAGTAATCCTGGCATCCGATGGCGACTGGAACGTTGGCGATTCACCGACCAGCGCCGCCAGTCGCTTGCGATTGCGTGGCGTCCCGATCTACTCCATCGTCGCAGGAAGTGAATCAAAACTTCCTGACCTCGTTGTTCAGCGCTTCGACGCCCCGGCGTTTGGTATCGTCAGCCGTCCGCTTCGATTGCCTTTCGAAGTCCGCAGCTCGTTGCCGCGCGATGTTCAAACCGAAATGATACTGAAGGTTCTCCAGGACGGATCGGAAGTCGACGAAGTTCGGCAATCGGTCACGATTCCAGCAATGGGAACACTCAACGAGTCACTACTTTGGCGACCGCAGCAAACGGGCGACTTCGAACTTGCCCTAGAGTTACCGACGCAGGCGGGAGAGCTAGTCAAGGACAACAACCTGCGGCGTGTTCCCATCGCCGTGCGAGAGGAAGCAATCAAGGTCCTTTTGATAGAGTCATTTCCACGGTGGGAGTATCGTTATCTGCGAAACGCACTCGAGCGTGATCCTGGCGTGGATGTTAGCTGCCTGCTTTTCCATCCAGGACTAAGTAAGCTCGGTGGCGGGCGAGGATACATCAAGACTTTCCCGAAAACGCTGGAGGAACTCGCAAAGTTCGACGTGGTGTTTCTCGGTGACGTGGGAGTTGGCGAACGCCAGCTAACGCTAGAGCAATGTCGACTTTTGAAAGGACTGGTGCGAAGTCAGGCGAGCGGACTGATCTTTATGCCCGGCATTCGCGGCGAGCATCTTTCACTAATGGATACGGAACTCGAAGAACTCTATCCCGTGGTCTTGGACGCGGGCCAAAGAAAAGGCTGGGGCTCGCGCGAACCTGCACAATTTGAACTCACGGAAACGGGTCGGCGTAGCTTGTTAACCAAGCTGGAAGACGACGAAGGTATGAACGCAGACCTCTGGGAGACGCTGCCCGGATTTCACTGGTATGCCGCGACCTCTCGCAGCAAAGCCGGTACGGAAGTGCTCGCCACCCACAAGACAGAAATGGGGCCACGTGGAAGAATTCCGTTGCTGGTCACGAAAGCCTATGGCACAGGAAAAGTACTCTTCATGGGCACCGACGCCGCATGGCGATGGCGAAAGGGAGTCGAGGACAAATACCACTATCGATTCTGGGGCCAGGTCGCTCGGTGGATGGCCTACCAACGCAACATTGCACAGGGCGAACGCATGCGATTGTTTTACTCGCCCGATCGACCGCTCGTTGACGGCTTAGTCAACCTGAACGCAAATGTAATGAGCGAATCTGGCGAACCACTTCAAGAGGGAACAGTTACGGTCCAAGCCGTCGCACCGAATGGCGAAACGGAAACAATTCGACTACGAGCGAACGGTGACGAGTGGGGGCTTTTCACTAGTGCGTTTACCCCCAAGCAGCGCGGCGAATACCGCATGGTCTTGGCATGTCGCGAAAACAACTCAACGCTGGAAACAACAATTTCCGTGCAGGGCCTGGAACGCGAACGCGTTGGTGAACCAGCCCGCTTCGACGTCATGAAAGAGCTTGCCGCTATCTCCGGCGGGCGCGTTGTGACACCCGACCAGGTATCGAGCATCGTAAACGATGTCCAACAGCTGCCAGAACCGGAGCCGATTGTCCGGCGTCTCCGAATCTGGAGCCACCCTCTGTGGGCAATGTCGATCGTAGTGTTGCTGGGAGTCTTTTGGACGGGCCGAAAAATGGTCGGCCAAGTCTGACTTCCGATGACTTCGATCGCCTTGGCCGACTAACGTAGAGCTAATTCCCGTTCGGTCCACAGTTCGTCTTCGATAGGATCGTTGTTTGCCTTCGCGAGGTCATTTTCTTCACGGAGCTTATCGATCAACTGCTAAATCGTGAGTAACACGTGCAGCCAGCTATTTCCAAGACGCTTTCCTTGCCTCTAAGATGCTTAGCAACGAACACAAAGCCGAATCCACCATTACGTACGCTTCATGCGAAAACAATCCGCCACGCAGACCGATCGAACCTGGCCTCTGCCTGACCAACCCTACGCGATGCGGATGCGTTGGCACGACTTGCTGTTTGCTCATTGGCCATTTGACGCCGGCGAAGTCGAAGCTTGCTTGCCCACCAACGTTAAGGTGGAAACTTACGACGGCCAAGCTTGGATCGCGGTCGTTCCATTTCACATGTCCGACGTAGCGCCGCGAGGCGTGCCCGCCATCCCGTGGCTTTCTGCTTTCCCGGAACTCAACATTCGCACATACGTAACTTTCGACGGAAAACCTGGCGTTTGGTTCTTCAGCCTCGACGCAACCAATCCGATCGCCGTTCGCGTTGCCAAGCTTGCCTTTCATTTACCGTATAAAGATGCTCGCATGTCGATTGCCGAGCGTGAAGGATGGTTCGAGTACTCAAGCGTGCGCAGCCGAACACGCAACGAAGCTCCAACGGACTTTGTTGGACGATATCGTCCAACTGGCGAAGTATTCCATGCACAGCCTGGAACACTCGAACATTGGCTCACCGCTCGATACTGCCTCTACACCACCGATCGCAAAGGACGTATCCTTCGCGGAGAAATTGATCACCCACCATGGCCGCTGCAAAAGGCGGAGCTCAAAATCGACAAGAACACGATGTTTGAATGGCTTAATCTCGAGCCTAAAGGCTCGCCGCACCTGTTGTTCTCCAAGTTTCTACAAGTGCAGGCTTGGACCAACGATCACGTGACTGCGTGATGATCGCACGCCGCGAAGCCTGGCACGTCAAGGTCGGCTATCTCCCAGCCTTCGGCTCGCGATCAAGAAATCCCGATCAAACCTGATCACTCGATTTTATTTAGATCGGCGCGACTGTCCTCGTAAGTCTCACAGAACGCCAACGCGTCAGCATCGGGTTCCTTCTGCCACTGGCGACACGCTTGCTGATAAATCTCGGGCCACCAATTTCGATGGTCTGTTAATCCAGTGTCTCGGTACTCCTTCCACTGACTAAGCACTTTTGACCAACACTTGTCACCATAGTCCATTGCCTCGCTAAGGGAATCGAATTTCGGAACGTACCACCGCCGTCCGATCTGGGCATGCAAGACTTCGTCCGCCCAGTCAAAGTCTTGAAATAGCGCCGAAAGAGGATCGCCACTTTCTGTCGCGACTTCCCATTCGTATCGCTTTCCCGTTCGTGTCATCAAGCCTTGTTCGATGAAAAACAGCACACCATGGCGTTCCCGCGGATCAAGCTGCAGGTTGAGATTGCGAGACCAAGTGAAGTTGATAGGGATCTTCGTCCAGTCAATATTCTGCGATTCAAAACCAACTTCCCCCATCATCGCATGGCGAGCTTCGTCCCACAGCTGCCGCACCATTTCCATATGAAACTCCCAAGGCTCCGTTTCGCCGATCTCAAACAAGATGCTGGCCATCATCTCTGGTACATCTAGCTCGCGGATCCGCTTGTAGTACATCATCAGAGTCTTGTCCTGTGGACTAAACCGCTCGTCGTACAAGAACGCCTCAGGGTTCACACCTGCATTGAACGGATCTTGAAATCGACCGTCTCGCTTCGGTTCTCGATCGTATTGAAACGGTTTTTTACTGTTTCGACGGCCCGGCAAATCACCCTTTGGTTCCAACGTGCCATCCAAACCACCAGCATGCGAAATACACTCCTGAAGTTCTTGAATCCACGCCGCGGCAGCCCCCCGATCCTCATCGGATACCAACTGTTCAATCGCTGCGTCACCAAATTGTTTGACTTCCGCCAGTTCGAAAGCAATTAGCTTCGCGGCACGCACACTCGGCGCATCCGCAAGCGGGTGTGCATCCGTTTTCATTTGCTCACAAGCGGAAAGTATCGCGGGCGTTACCACTTCGTAAATACCCAGCAACAACTCAATAATCGTCGTCGAACACTGCACCTCGTCCATCAGTTGTGCAAGCCCTGCATCCGGCACAGTATCCAACCCCAGAGGTGGCTCGCGCATTTCTCCCACACGGCTTCGAATCAAACTAACCTGTTCGCCACAGAGATAGGCATGATGGCTGAACGCCATTTTCAATTCATAGATTGGCTCGCTGGCAATACGCGAAACGAATATCTGATACGTACGTTTCGCGACATAGTGCAATCGCTTCCATCGCGACACGCTTTCCTCCACACTCCAATCGGCGTGGACTGCTCTATCCATCGAGCATAGCCCGGCGAGCTTCGGAATCTTGTAGTCTTTTTGTTTGTTACGCATATTGCGAGCAGTGATACCGGTTCTCTAGGACGACACAGCGTATGATAACACCGATGATTGAAACCACGACAGTCGACGATCGCGTCGCACTCAATGGCTTGGCATCGTTTTTCAATGCGCCTATTCAGCAACTACCTTGCATTCGCCCAAGCCGAATTCGGCCAGAGTCGAGTTGTTTCACCTCGAGAGGCGTCGAACCGTCCAGTAAACCGTCCAAACAACATGTGAGCTTCTCGTTTTTGCTCACCATCGGGCATCGCGTTCACTTCAGTTAGTACGTGGAGATGCTCGAGACCGGAGAGTTGCTTTCGCATTTCTGCTCCAGAAATCGTGGATGTCTGAACCAACAGCACCTTCAGGCTTTCCACCGAACTCAACGCCTGCAAATCATCCTTATTGATTCGCTCTGGAACCATCAAACAGAGCGTCGTTAATCTCCGAAGCGACTCTAGCGGCTTGAGGCTTCCCGGGTGCTTGCCTCGATAGCTGAGCTTCTTGACACTATTGACTCTGCTTAGCATCTCAATCATTTGCCCATTGACGGCACTCGTGCCATAGACTGAGATCTCGTTTACGTCCAAAGGTACGATAGCCGAAATCAATTCTTCTGTAATCTGATTCTGAACAAGCTTCAAACCCACGGTCACTTCGGAGTCCGTCAGCAGACGACATATTTCAAGGCACTCATCACGATCGTGCTTGAACATGGTCACATTCGTTTGGTAGCTGTTGCCGGACATCGAATTTTTACTCAACTTCTGCAGAAGACTGGTCGCCGCCGCAGCCTTACGTACTTTCATTGGCGCGGCTTTCACCATGGATGGCCTTTCCTGGAGAATCCTTCGCGCATCAGACGACCTCAGAAAGATGCGAAGTGCAAAGACAGAAATACCAGTTCCGTCGATTTCAATCTCCGTAAGGTTCCGCGTTCTGTGCAACAGAATCAAATCGTCGTCCGTTACCTTTGGATTGTTTTTCATCGACAAGGATTTCAGTCTTTTCAGCTTCTTGATTTCAGCAACGTGCTTGCCGTCGATGTCGCATCCGTTGCATTCAAGCGATTCAAGATGCCAAAGCCCGGAAACTTTCTTCGCTGTCTCGTGAGTGAACGCAGAACCTTGGAAAGCGATGGAAGTTGCCCGATCAAACATTCGCGGCGAAAATTGGTGCAGATAGCCATGAATCCGAGATGAAGGTGGGAAATTCTCAAATTTGACTGCGCCGCCATTCGATTCAATTGCAGCCGCCACGTTACGTTCAAACAAATACTGCCCATAGGGAACGCGGACCCATGCAAGCAACGCCGCAAAGATTAGCAGCAGAATCAGCAACGCTCTAATTGAGAATTTCTTCTTCATGTTTCCGTCAGATCAAATTGGGAAAACGTTATATAGCTGTGGAGTACTTGGTGTGATGTGTCTGACACCGCGATCCAAAGCAAAAGATAGCTTGGCAAAAACATTCGAACCAATGCCACTGATTCGTGCCACACCGACGCCGCCTGAATTACGTCCCAATATAGGCGCAGATTTTGCTTCCATAATACTGCGAAAGTTGCCGTGTTAACTTGCCCTTCGCCTACCAGCCAAATAAGCTAGACAGTCTGTCTTAAATGGCGATGGAACATTCTGGCGAACGAGGCACCCGAAAACCATGAGTACGGCCCAACCACCTTCAGCCAAAGTCGATCGCACGATTGACTTTATATCCAAGATTCGCGAACGCGTTGCGACCGTTGTCGTAGGGCAGGATGTTGTTGTCGAACGCATGTTGATTGCGCTCTTCACGGGCGGTCATCTGTTGCTGCAAGGTGTACCCGGGCTCGCGAAGACGTTGCTAGTTTCTGTGCTGTCGAAGACGATCGACCTGGACTTTGCGCGAATCCAATTCACGATCGACTTGCTACCGTCAGACATTCTAGGTTCGGAAATTTTGGATCAGAAGACCAACGAATTCAAAATCCATACCGGTCCTGTGTTTACGAACCTGCTGCTGGCCGATGAAATCAACCGTGCAGCTCCCAAGGTACAGGGCGCGTTGTTAGAGGCGATGCAGGAACGCAAGGTCACGATCGGCGGCGAAAATTTCAAGCTGCCAGCACCATTCCTGGTAATCGCTACGCAAAACCCCGTCGAACAAGCGGGTACGTTTGAGCTACCAGAAGCTCAGCTAGACCGATTCATGATGTGTCATCGGTTGCACTACCCCACACCAGATGAAGAACGCGAAGTCCTTCGTCGCAATATGGCGTTGGGAGTTTCTCGTGAAGGCAAAGGAGCCATTGCGCAATCGGAATTCGACGTGATGGAAAAAAGTGCCGTCGGCGATGGTGAAGACCTGATCCACTCGATGGAAGCGGTTCACCAAGTCCATGTCAGTGATACTTTTGTTGAGCACGTGGTACAGACAGTCAATAAGACTCGATCGCATCCCAATATCGAACTTGGCTGTAGTCCACGTGCGGGCATCTCCCTGATCAAGGCTTCTCGAGCCCGAGCATTGATTCACGGTCGCGACTACGTCATACCGGAAGACCTATTTGCACTTGCCGAAGACGTGATTCTGCACCGGATTCGATTGAACTACGAGGCACTTGCAGATGGCCTCACCGGCGCGGGCGTGCTGCAAGACATGCTTCGGGATCTGGGCGCCACGCCCGACACAAACGGCCGTGCCTAATAGCAGGTCACTTCGAAATTCAAGCGAACGTCAGGAGTGACCTTGAGAGGTTACATCGAATCCGCCGACACACTGGACTCACGCCAGTTCTATATCGCGATCAAACGATTGGCGGACAGCTTTAGCTATGGCACGGACCGCTCTCCGTTCGTAGGTTCGGGCGTTGAATACGTTCAGTCTAGGCAATATCAGTACGGCGATCCGATTCGCGCAATAGATTGGCGAGTCACCGCTCGAACGGGCAAGGTGTTCATCAAAGAATTCGAGACTCCCAAACGGATGCCTTGCTATCTGATGATTGACACGTCGGCGTCGATGATGATCAGCTCAACAAAGCGCAATAAATACGCCACCTCGATCCACATCGCCGGCGGTCTAGCACTCGCCTGCCTAGACCGTGTCAGTCCCGTTGGAGTGCTGGGTGTGGGCAGTCGCGATTTTCGCATTCAGCCAAGTCTGTCAAAGAACCGCGTCCTTGAATGGCTACATCAGTTAAGACATTTCCGTTTTGATGAATCAACTACGCTGGTCGACCGCATACGCGAACTCCTCCCAACACTAAATAGCCGAGCACTATTCATTGTGCTTAGTGACCTCCACGACGAACAATCGCTTGTCTCTCTGAAGCGAATGGGACAAAAGCACGATTGCGTCGTGCTCCAGATGCAGGATCCCGCGGAAGTCGACCTGCGTGGCAGCGGTTTTCTGCGAGCACAGGAAGCGGAAACCGGCCGAGCCTTCGTCACACATGGTCGTGCTCAACATCTGAATCAAACGCACGTCGAAGAAGAACTCCGTCGCGGTGGGATCGACCATCTCGTGATTCGCACCGGCGAGCCGATCACCCACCACCTTCGCAGCTTCTTTAAGTCACGCGACTTGCTCGGAAAGGGATCACGATGAACTCTCCCGCAAAGCCACAAACGACACGCGTTTCCGCATGGTGCTGCGCTGCCCTACTCCTCTTTTCGTTGGCAACAGACATCACCGTTGCCCAAGACTCCACCACAACGATCGGTATGCCAGGGAAGTTTATCGACTTGATCTTGCCAGGCACGCCACTGGAAGTAATTCCGATCGAACGAGATGCACCGGTTGTCGTAC
Organism: uncultured Pirellulaceae bacterium; assembly: GCA_964397295.1. GTDB lineage: Bacteria > Planctomycetota > Planctomycetia > Pirellulales > Pirellulaceae > CAYNJG01. Next base: position 6,858 of record CAYNJG010000130.1, on the reverse strand, counting down.
GAATCCTGCAAACGATCGGACACGGGACAGATGCGAACCGGTACGAGATCGAGTACTACTGCCTCGAACCGGGTGGCTACAACCTCGCCGACTACTTACGACGCACGGATGGCTCCACGACTGACGATTTGCCGGAGATCAAGATTACGGTCAAAGACCAACTCGGCGCAGGGCAAGTCAAGCCCAACGAGTTAACAACGAAACCTACACCTCGGGTCGGTGGGTACAAGCTTTGGCTTATTCTGGGAGGAATAGTGTGGCTCCTTGGATTGATGGCGATTTTGCTCGTCGGCCGGAAGCGGATGACAGCGGAGGAAAAGGCCGCAAAGCGTTTGAGTCTGGCCGACCGCATGCAGCCGCTCGTCGAAGAAGCCATGCGTGGTGAGCTTTCTGGGCCGAAACAGGCAGAACTCGAGCGTATGCTTTTGACATACTGGCGTCGGAAACTCGATCTAAACGACACCGTTGCCAGCGAGGCAATCGTTACGCTTCGGAATCACGAGACCGCCGGTGAACTCCTACGGCAGCTGGAAGGTTGGCTACACATGCCAGCCGATCGGCGACAAACCGTGGACGTTGCCGAGCTACTAAAGCCCTACAAAGACGTACGCGCGTCCGACATCCAACCGTCTCATCCGGGGGCAACCGAATGAGCTTCGGATATCCGTGGTTACTTTTCCTATTGCTAATCCCAGCGGCAATTCTGATTTGGGTTTGGCGGCGCAGATCGCGCCGGCTCATGATGCCGTTTGACTATGGCATGCAGGGACGCGGGCGATTTATTGGCTTTTGCCTCGCGCTGGCCGAGTCGTTACCAGCACTGATTCTAGCAACGGTTATCGTCCTACTGGCTAACCCGCAGCAATTGAGTCTTCCACGCACCAAGCGAGTTTTGACCAACATTGAGTTCGCCGTGGATATCTCGGGCAGCATGACGGCGGGTTTTGGCGATGGCACACGATACGACGCTTCGATGTCCGCGATCAACGATTTTATTGAATATCGCGAAGGCGATGCTTTTGGACTAACGTTCTTCGGTAACAACGTCATGCACTGGGTGCCACTAACAACTGACTCGTCCGCGTTCAAGTGTGCTCCGCCATTCATGGATCCGAATAAAACCTACATCCAGGGTTTTGGTGGAACAGCGATTGGCAAAGCTTTGAAAGCGTGTCGCGACGTTCTGATTCAACGCGAAGAAGGTGACCGCATGATCGTCCTCGTCTCCGACGGCGTCAGTTTCGATCTGGGTGGTGGCAACGATGCCGAACTCATTGACTCATTGAACCAACATCGCATTAAGGTAAACGCAATCCACATCGCTGAGTCAGCGGTGCCCGATCCCGTCATTAACATCGCAGCAATGACGGGCGGTGAGGTCTACTCGCCGGGCGATGTCGAAGGACTTGAATCGGTTTTCAAAGACATTGACGAAATGCAGCAAACTCGGATGGAGAAGATTGCCGCCGAGGTAATGGACGACTTCCTGCCGACGTGCATTGTCGGCCTCACGTTACTGGGACTGTGTGCTTCCACCTTATTCGGAATGAGGTACACACCGTGGTAGCAGAACTTGCCGCACTGAACGCCGCAATTCTTTGCGTTATCGCCGAGCTATTGCACAGCGTACGTGTTCGACGCATTGCCAACCTTGCATTCGGGCCGACGCGAAGACCCGCCTTGTGGGCGATGGCCGCGCCGCTAATGCGAGTTGTGTCCGTTGCCGCTTTGGCTTGGGGCATGGCAACATTGATCATGCTGTCACCGAAAGTGCATCAATCCGAAATCATCACAGACGGCGAATACAAACACATCGTGATGGTATTGGATGTGTCACCAAGTATGCGTTTGCAAGACGCGGGTCTAAAAAAAGAACAGAGCCGCATGAAACGAGCTCGTGCCGTGATGGAATCCTTTTTTCAACGCGTCGCGATTGAACAGTATCGCGTGAGTGTGGTTGCTACATACACCGACGCCAAGAACGTTGTCGTCGACACGAAAGACCTGGAAGTAATTCGCAACATCCTCGGCGACTTGCCGATGCACTACGCATTCACATCAGGCCAGACGGATATATTCGCCGGCTTGCGAGCAGCGTTCGAAATCGCCGAACCCTGGAACCCGAAAAGCACCACGCTTATCCTCGTCAGCGATGGCGACACGGTCCCTTCCACCGGCATGCCCAAAGCACCGGCTTCCATCAGCAGCGTCTTGGTTGTCGGTGTTGGCGATCCACTGCAAGGAAAGTTCATCGACGGCAAGAACTCACGTCAGGAAGTATCCATGCTACGCCAAACCGCCATGCGACTTGGCGGCTTCTACCACAACGGAAATGAAAAGCATCTGAGCACGGAAATGCTCAAGCAACTCACGAGTAGCAAAAAAGAAAGCCCGTTCGAACAGCTATCTCGCCGAGAATACGCACTCCTTGCCTGCGGACTGGGTGCTTCGCTACTAGCGTTTCTTCCGATCTTGCTGCACTACTTCGGAACCTCTTGGACGCCCGGCGCCAACCGTCGCAGTCCACAGGTGCGATGGAAGCAAAAAGCGGCATAGCAGTACGCATTCGCGTAGCTCCGCACTACGCAAGATTCGTTTCTCAGCGACTCTTGCGTTTTGATAACCCAGCGTTCCGCAAGAACAGCAATGTTGCAACGATCCAGATGCTGAAGAAGCCAGGTTCCGGGACGACCGCGGCTCGCGAAACTTGACTTCCAAAATTGAGCGATAAATCAAGGAAGTCAGCGAAGTCGACAACTCCGTTGCCGGACAAATCTCCGTCTCGCCATTCACCTTGCAGTCCAAAATTGCCACTCAGCGCCAGGAAATCTCCAAAATCGACGACCCCATTGATATCAACATCTCCCACGATAGCTGCCGTTGCAACGACCGAGTTTGGAAGTTGATCGACAACCAATCCGACGGAAAAACTAGGACGCTCCGCCGAAATCTGGTCGAATTCTCCCTGCAAGGAATCTGCCGTCAAAAGCACAATCTGCTCACCGGCCTCGATCGGTCTTGTAACCGCCACATCAAGCACAGCCCCATTTACGACCAACTCATCGGTGATGTTGATGCCAGCAAACTGATTACCGATCGTCAACTGCGTGTTGCCCACCGAAAGCTGATTGGCCGCAATACCTCCGGATAGGGCAAGCTGAACGTCGTCATCAATGCGCAGCGAATCGGCAACCGCCTGGCTTGTAATCGTCACCTGTTCAACATCGCGGACAGTAACTTGGTCTTCCGCATCCGGCACACGTCCACCGATCCAATTGCTACCCAGATCCCAAATCGCGGTGGACCCCAAGAACTCTTTTCGTGGCAGGTCTATTTCCTGCCACCCAGCGGCGGAAGCGATTGCAAAAATGTCCGTGGCCGACGGTAACCGTCGAACGTCCCCGGGGATGACTGGAAACAGTGCCGTCCGAGGAGCTGCAAGATGCGCAATGTCGTCTTCTGACGAGACTGTAATGCCGAAATCGGTTCCCCCGAATTCAACCGCTACATCAAAATCACCATCATTGGCAGAAGCACCGATGGACGCTGGTATGAGACCCAACGCGTGCCCGAATTCATGAATAATGACAGAGAACAGATCCGTGGTTCTTTGAAAGTCTCTTCGCACGCCAGCGAAACCAACTTCAAGATTGGCAGGTGGTGATCCAGTAAAGGACGCGTCTTGAGTTGCCGCATCAAGCCCGGAATAGGTCGTTTGAATGAGATCAAATTCACTATTGTCGCTTGGCGTAGCGTCCAAAAACCAGTTAACGGCATCGTTGGTATTAAAACGCATCCGCGAGACCGTGGGACGAGTCCCGTCGACTTGCGTGGTCGTGGCGACACCAAGCGTTCCCGTGTCACCCAGATCGCCCCAAGTAAATGTCAGATCAAGAACTGCATCGTCTTCGATAATGTCTTCGTAAATCTCCGCTGCAGCACTAACCAAGGCCTGCAACCTCGATCCATCCGGATCGAAGCTAGGAGCTTGAGACTGCGACACTTGATAATTCAAGTTGATATCAATCGCGAAACATAACGACGGAGCGCAAAGAATTGTGAGCAGCAGTCGGAGGAAGATTGTTTGCACGGTGGTGTATGCCTCTATCTAGGTGTAGTGGATGAGAACGCACAACCTTACAGCCATTGCGCAGTTTTGTTTCGTTGTGATCATGAAACGAAGTCGACATCTCCACTATACCCGTCGGATCGATTTTCAACATATTTTTTGTGTGAAGCAGCTGACCGCTTTCTTCTTAATGAGCTCGCTCGCTTACGCATCACCCGCAAGTCCGTTTCCTTGAGCCCTTAGCGCATTTCGATTCAAAAATCGTGAGCCGCCGCAATACCCGACTGAAAAAACGAGTGAATTAGCTCACTATCCGCTGCGGTAACCGGCTGGAGATAAAGCAAAACGCGGTCGACGGAAAACAGTTTGACAAGCGATTGCCCACCGTGTTAGTGTACCACTTAACTAGTACACAAGGTCACTGGAGCTAGGACATGATTCTCGAAATCGACCCAGCGAACGGGTTAGCGATCTACGATCAAGTCGTTCGCCAGCTAAAGTTCGCCGTCGCCAGCGGAAAACTCCGTCGTGGTGACTTGGTTCCTTCGGTGCGAGAGATGGCGAAACAACTCGCCATCAATCCGAACACCGTCTCACGAGCGTATCGTCAATTACAAAACGAAGAGGTGCTCGAATCTGTTCGCGGTCTTGGCATGCAAGTCATGACTGGTGCCGAAAAACGCTGCCGCAGCGAGCGCAAAAAACTGATTGCCAAGCGTCTCGAAACGGTACTTTCTGAAGCACGTCAAAGCGGGCTTGCTCGCGATGAAGTGCAAAAGCTGGTCGATCGCCAATTAGCAACTTTCCCTTCTACCCAGGAGTCAAACGATGAATAATTCTGTGATTCGCTTTGATGGTGTCTCCCGTTCGTTTGGAGACCAAATTGCTTTGCAAAATGTTTCGTACGAGGTAGCACCGGGTACAGTCTTCGCGTTGCTAGGCGAAAATGGTGCCGGAAAAACGACGTCGATCAAAATGATGCTGGGTATGTGCGAACCTGGCCGTGGCTCCGTCTCCGTGATGGGACTCGATCCCATGCGGCAGGGCAAAGAGATCCGCAAAGTTATCGGATATGTCCCAGAACAGAGTTCGCTCTACGATTGGATGACGGTTAAAGAGGTCGGCTGGTTCGCTGCGGGATTTTACCCGGGCGGATACCAACAAGACTACGATCAGCTGATTGAGAATTTTGGTCTCTCCCCAAATCAAAAAATCAAAAATCTCTCGAAAGGCATGCGAGCCAAAGTTGTTCTGGCTTTGGCGATGTCGCACCATCCACCGCTCTTGATTCTGGACGAACCAACGTCGGGGCTCGACACGCTCGTCCGCCGTGAGTTTTTGGAAAGTATGGTAGACCTGACTGCTAAAGGACAAACGGTCTTCCTTTCGAGCCACCAAATCCCAGAAGTAGAGCGTGTCGCGGACGTTGTGGGGATCATGAAAGAAGGACGGCTACTGCTTGTCGAACCGTTGTCGGAACTGAAAGACGACTGCCGCGAGATCATCGTGACTTTTGACAACAATGTAGACATCGGGATCATCCCTGGGCGGATCATTGACCACCGTATTACAGGCCGGCAGTGTGCTTGCTTGGTGCGGTCAAGCGACGAAGAACCGTTTTACCGTCTCCAAGACAATTCCGGCGTTCGTGCCGTCGACGTGAGGCGTCCTTCGCTTGAAGACATCTTTGTTGCCTACATGCACGCAGCATCGCTTCCAACACAACGTGGAGCAGACGTTTCGCGGGAGGTGTCACGATGAATTGGACACACATTAATCGAATCGCGTGGAAAGACATGCGGCGCATGGGCTTGCTTTGGCTGTGCCTTGTTGGGTTCTGGATCCTGTGTGCTGTTGTTTCGAGTTGGCAATGGGCGAGCGGAAATTTTGCGTCTCCGTTTCCACGGGACGAAGCGTTAGTACTATTCGTGCCATTCATGGTTGTCATTCACGCATTAGCTTGGGCGGGTGTTGCGTTCTCGTCGGAACACGAAGACAACACCTACGGCTTTCTTCGTTCGCTGCCTCTGGACGCGAAGAACGTGTTCTATGGAAAGCTGGCTTATGGACTCACCAGTACGCTCTCCCTTGGAGTGGTACTACTGCTGATTGCCATGCTCTCTCGCTGGTTTATCAACGCAAGCGGAGTCTCGATCGAAAGCATGGAAATTCCGGCTGACCCAACGCAGGATCTCAGAGTATTGGGCTGGCTCCTTGCTGCAAGTATCCCGCTGACCCTAGCGATCGGACTGTTTTGGTCGTTGAAAACCAAGTCGCTTTTGTCGCTTTTGCTTGGAGCGGGCACGACGACCGCCGTTGTGGCTCTAGTGTGTGCGGGAGTGATAAATCTTAGTCTTAGTTCCGGAGAGGCATCGGGCGCAATTTATGGGACGCTTATTGCGTTAGCCGGTGCTGTCTTCTTGGTGGATCGTCGCGTGGTCGAAGCCTGGCTGCCAAATCGTGCGGACTCACCCTTGCTACACTGTGCCACGATCGAAGTCGCGCAACCTTCAGCAAATTTCACAGTTCGATTTGGGCGACTGATGTGGATGCAACTCAAGCATGGCTTGCTCCGTACATTGCTGATTGGAATTGCGGGGTCTTGTCTTGCGGTTTTCGGACTCTCCGCGACCGGGCCGTTGCCACTTTTTGCGATTGGTCTATTGGGTGTCTACGTATTCCAGTCGGAACATCAGTCCAAGCGTTTCCAGTTCTTGTCCCAGGTCGGAGTAGGACCGTTTTCGTACTGGCTCAGCCGAGTGCTGTTCCCAGCTTTTGCTGCATTTGTC
>CAYNJG010000129.1:0-19901 GCA_964397295.1 uncultured Pirellulaceae bacterium | reverse complement strand
CGCCACCACGAAAGTGCTCTCGGATGGAAGCACGGTGACCGGCAATTACACGACGAATAGCTCCGCATCCGGTGGAGGCGTCTACTCTGCCGGCAGTGCAGATATCACCAACAGCATTCTGCTAGGGAACACCACAACGTTTGGGGGCGTTGCTGGCGACGAGATCGAGTTAGCGTCGGGCCTTCCCACCTTTACTGGTCAAAGCCTCGTTGGAAGAGATTCGACTGCGTTCAACATCAGTTCTTTGCCGGTCGGGCAACAAGCACGAGTCGAGAACGCGGATCCAATCCAAGTGTTTGAATCAACCGAAACGGTAAGCGGCACTGGTGTGCTCGGGGGCATGCTCGCTGACAATGGCGGAGCAGTCCATACCGTTTCCTTGAGTGCAACACCGGCAAATCCGGCACTCGACGCGGGGGATTCCACACTTGCGAACCAGTTAATCACTCCCACTGGTGTCGTATCTTCCACAGTCGATACCGATACGTTTCCCTCGGCAAATGCGATCAACAACGGGACCATTACGCTTCAAAATTTCGAATCCATTGTCGAGCCCGGCAGCGCTAGTGAGACGTGGTCGACAGAGGCTCGAAACGGCGGAACCGGCAATGACTATTTCGCCAACGCAGGAGACCCCGACCCCAGCCTCGTTTTCGACTTAGGCTCAATTCACCTGCTATCCGATGTCGCGATCTGGGGAAACGCGATTGCCGCCGCCAATGACATCAAAGTGTTTACCCTTGAGTTCTCGACGGACGGCGGCACGACATTCTCTTCGCCAAGAACACTTACGAAAGAGTCAACTGAATTCGTACAAACGCTGTCCCTCGGTGATGTCTACGCGGCAGACTTCGTGCGGATGACAATAGTCGACAATCACTTTGATCCAGACTCGCCTAGCAGCGGTGGCGATCGAGTAGGTTTTAACGAAATCCGTTTCTTGCGACACGTCACTACCGACGGCCGTGGACTTGGCTTTGATCGAATCGTAGATGGCGACTCGGACGGGAACACCGTCGTTGACATCGGAGCAGTGGAGCAGCAGGCCGGGCGCGTCGAAGGACGCCATATCTTCTACAACGATTCTGTGTTTGATGGAAACAGTGCGGCAGCAAATGCAGCTGATGATGGAGCAATCGCGACTGAGAAGTTTCCGCTCATTCCACTGCCTGGCATGACAGCCACTTTCGATAACTACACCAGTTACTCGAAGGGTATCAACGGCATCATGATTGATATTGCCAATCTGCGTTCCACCGCCCTAGATGGAAACGACTTCTCATTCAGAGTCGGCAACAACAACGCAACCAACACTTGGGTCAACGGACCTACTCCGGCAAGTATCACCGTTCGCCCTGGTGAGGGCCTCAACGGAAGTGATCGAGTCACGATCACTTGGGCAGACAATGTCATTCAAAAACAGTGGTTAGAAGTAACGGTAAATGCTACGCCAAATACTGGCCTTGCAACTCCCGACGTTCACTATTGGGGCAATGCGATTGGAGATACGGGAAACAATGCAGCCAATACCACAACAGACTTCACTGACATCCAACTTGCGTTTGGACAGATATTCCAATCGGCGAGCAGCTTGGATAACAATTTAGACATCAATCGGGATCAAACGATTAACTTCACGGACATTCAGTTAATGTTTGGAAATATCTTCGGGTCCATCATTCTTCTAGATCTTTCCCCGCCGCCCCCACCGCCACCGCCACCGGCCGCCATTCAATCGGTGTTTGCGGAACTGGGTACGGACGTCAACGGAGACAATGATACGGACTTTGAAGACTTCTTGATTCTCTCGTCAAACTTTGGAAACGAAGATGCCGAACGTGAAGACGGAGACCTGAGCGGAGACGGCGTGGTCGGATTCGATGACTTCCTGTTGCTGGCCGCCAACTTCGGGGAGCAGTAGCCACGAAGCGGCGACATTGGAAACAACATTTTTCGCGCGCAGGTTTCGAGCACTTGACACCTGTTCAATTCTTGCTTGCCATGAAAATTTCTTTGAGAAAACAAGAAGATTTAGTGCGGGCACCAGCTCTGCGAGCGCAGTTACTACTCCATGTCCGGAACCTGGAGGGAGTGTGGATTTCGGCTGACTGACTCTTTCCCATGTTTAAAGACCGAGACGCACCATGCCACAATTCTGTTTCTCTATCGCTATCGCTATTCTCCTTACCGCTCAAACTACATTCGCTGGTGTTGTCCTTTCGTTGGGAGCATCGGCCACCGGCGAGATCGAACTCTTTGCCCGTACGGATGACCCAAGTGGTACCGAGGACTTTTCTACTATTAACCTCTTTCTCGAATCTACTAATTGTTCCTTCACAAGCTTCACTCCAAGCGGACCGTTGGCTGGCGGCATTACAGAGGGTTTCAATAACAATACGCCCGCGGGAGATTCCGGAATGGTCGCAGTAGGAGGAGCAACCAGCTTCGCATTTCCAACACCTCAGATCACTTCTGTTGATACCCTTATCGGCACTATTGGTGTGGCGGAGAGTACGTTGACACGTTCCTGTAACGTTTCCTTTCGCAACTCGCTTGGCAGCACTGACCTCGGCGCAGTGGCTGAGTTCTCAGGCGGATTATTGCCTTCAGACCAAGTTGTGGGCGTCCCCGAACCTTCAAGCTTGCTGTTTCTTGGGATGCTGAGCTGTGTATTCGGATTTCGTGCTTGGACGAAGCGACGATTCTAAGAACGGGTCGTGAAATACGATAAACAGACAATCGCCGATGGTCAGGTCGAGTGGTTCCACAACACGCAAGTGCGCTAGCGCTTTTCCCAAAGGTACTCGCCGGTATTAGCGGTGACCTGCCCAAGCCGTTCTTCTTGGAATACGCGATGGTGCCGCTCAATCGCGAGACTTTGGCGATCATTTTTCCGTTTGCAATCGTGTTGTGTGGCGTTGGGCTCATTGAGTCACTGATGACGCTGACGCTAATCGACGAGATTACTGAAACGCGAGGCGACGGCAATAGAGAATGCATTGGACAAGGTGCCGCGAATCTTGTCTGTGGTTTGTTTGGCGGCATGGGGGGCTGTGCCATGATCGGGCAGTCGCTGATTAACGTAAACTCAGGCGGGCGCGGTCGTCTGTCGGGGATCGTAGCTGCCGTTTGTCTGTTGACGTTCGTATTATTTTTAGCTCCGCTTATCGAACAGATCCCGATGGCCGCACTCGTTGGTGTCATGTTTATGGTAGTGATCGGTACGTTCGAATGGGCTTCATTGAAAATGTTCCGCCGCATGCCGCGAGCCGATGTGTTTGTCATGGTCTTGGTAGCGGGTTACACCGTTCTGATGCACGACCTAGCGTCCGCTGTCATCTTGGGTGTCATCGTTTCCGCATTGGTGTTCGCTTGGCAGCACGCGACGCATTTGGGAGCTGACACGAAGTACAACGAATACGGAAGAAAAATCTATCAACTGCATGGACCGCTGTTTTTCGCGTCTGCATCGTCGTTCAAAGAGATGTTTAACGTAGGCGAAGATCCGGAGGAACTCCGAATGTACCAGGGCTTGTAAGCATCAATGTCGACGTCAGTACACCGTGGCCAAGTACAGGCACAGCAGGATTTGACCCGGCGAGGAGACAAGGTGGGGTGAACTCAGGGACGCTCGGTTCAGCGGTTGCGGTTGCTGGGCAACAAATGGGGACGATCATCATCGACACCACCGGGCTTACGGCTGGATCGACATTCGCGTTGAGCCTTGCGGGATCAACTTTTGCGGGCGGTAGCTCTTCGACATGTGGTAGCCACGACGTCGTTCAGAGACTAACGGCTGTTCCTGAACCTTCTGCTTTTCTGTTTTTGTCTGTTCTTGGTACCTTGGGAATCAGTCGCCACTGGAAGCGTAGGCAGTACTCAATTCTTTCTGGTGAGTAGCGTCTGGGCAGCTCCTTGGTGGAGTGTCTCGCTTCCGTCGAGCTTGAGCAGGGGAAACGGGAACATTCTAGAATGGCATTAACATCTTCGAAACTCACTGCTTGCCAGCTCTTTCTTCAGCTGGCATCTGGGTTGCGCCTGCAAGGAACGACCCAAGAGCAAGCAGGCCTACGAAAGTTGTTCTGAGCATGATTGGTCGGAACCGCCGGCGTGGAGTACTGCGTCCGTAGCGATGCACCTTCAGCATGGCGCCGGTTCACGAAGTCCACCATCACAAGCGTGCCGTTGACGGCGATCCCCGCCAAGGCAAGCATCCCGAAGCCACATCACAAGGCCAATGCAAACAGAAGAACGTGATGTTTGTTCGAAGTTTCATGACTCTGCGTTTACCGAATGGCTAATTGCTGGCAGCATTCTATCACTCCGACGCCGCGCGGAAGTCAATCGTTCTTGTTTCTTCCTCCGCACACGTTCGCATGTTACTTAGCTGGACGTTAAATTGTTTGCTTGTTGAGTCCGGAATTCGACCTCACACCACAAAAGGTTTCGCAAACAATGCCAAGCATACGATCCGTCTGCCGTGTAGCTTTCCACGTTTTTACCGCCATATTCTTAGCGGCGTACTGCACAATCAGCTTGCACGCCGCGAAACCCAACGTGATTTTGGTGATGGCGGACGATTTAGGGATCGGCGACGTCTCGCCCACGAATCCTGACTGCAAGATCAAGACGCCGCATCTGCAAAAGATGGCGGACGAAGGCCTTACTTTCTTCGACGCCCATACACCAAGCTCAGTCTGCACGCCAACACGCTATGGCCTGCTGACTGGCCGATACAACTGGCGGTCACGCCTTGCTCGTGGAGTGCTTAGCGGGACTAGCAAACATCTGATTCCTGCGGATCGGCCGACGGTTGGTCACCTGATGCGCAAGGCCGGCTACCACACTGCGATGATTGGCAAGTGGCATTTGGGCTGGGACTGGCACAAAGACGGTGATGAAATCGATTTCTCAAAACCGGTGTTGAATGGTCCAGACATCAATGGCTTTGATCGATACTACGCCCACTGTGGGTCGCTCGATATGCCGCCTTATGTTTGGGTCGACACAGGCAAGGTCACAGCTGTTCCCGATCGAGTCGAAGGTGTCACGAAGAAGCAAGACAAGTACGGTTGGTATCGTAAAGGACCAATCGGTGCGGACTTCAAGATCGACGAAGTCTTGCCACATCTGTTCGACAAGTCGACGATCCACGTCAAGTCACATGCCGAGCAAGCACGTAACGGTAAGCCCTTCTTCCTGTATCTCGCACTTCCTGCGCCGCACACACCAATCGTTCCCATACCACCGTTCAAAGACGCCAGCGGACTGAACGCTTACGCCGACTTCGTCATGCAAGTCGACCACCACATGGGTCAACTGCTGGCGACGGTGAAAGAGGCTGGTCTCGACAACAACACACTGGTGATCTTCACGAGTGACAACGGTTGTTCGCCGGAAGGCAATTTCCCTCTGCTGAAGCAACACGGACACGACCCTAGCGGCAAATACCGTGGACACAAAGCGGACATCTATGAGGGAGGCCATCGTGTTCCGTTCATCGCCCGTTGGCCCGGCGAGATTGCAGCGAATCGCAAAACCGATGCGTTGGCTTGCCTCACGGATGTGTATGCAACCTTGAGCGATATCACCGAGCAAGAACGAACTGCTAACGGTGGTGAAGACGGCTTTAGCTTGCTTCCTGTTTTTAAGGGCGAGGCAGCTTCGTCTCGCGACGCGTTAATCAGTCACTCGATCGGTGGTTCGTTTGCGATTCGCCAAGGTCCGTGGAAGCTTTGCCTAAGCGCAGGTAGCGGAGGCTGGAGTGCTCCTCGCGAACCTGCCGCCAAGAAGCAGGGCCTTCCACCAATGCAGCTCTTCAACCTGGCGGAGGACGCGGGTGAAACCAACAATTTGTTGGAAAGCGAATCCGACAAGGTAGAACAGTTGCTCGCTCTGCTAGAAGGACACGTGAAGAACGGGCGCTGCACTCCGGGAGAACCACTGAAGAACGATCGCGATGTTCAGTACCTACCGGCGGGCGCAAAGCTGGTCGAACAAAAGTAGAACGTTCAGTCGGAAGGAAAACCATGAGCCAGATAAATCACGACTCCGCGCGAAGATCATCGCACATGCACATTGTCTCCTGCATGCTATTCACCATCGTTTCAATTTTGCCGCAAGCGCTGGGAGCCGAAGAAGCAGCCCTGACCAACTTGCGAGTGCTTGCGTACAACGTCAAGCACGGTCGAGGTAACGATGGAAAAGTTGATCTCGAAAGAACGGCACGTGTGATCCAGCGGCTCAAACCAGACGTCGTGGCTCTCCAGGAAATCGACAACAAAGCAACTCGTAGTGGAAAGGTCGACGAAGCAAAACGACTCGCCGAGCTGACCGGTCTCAAGCATCACGCGTTCGGTCGCTTTATGGATTTTCAGGGCGGCGAATATGGCATGGCGATCATTTCTAAGTATCCGCTCAGCGACGTGACTGACCTACGCCTGCCGGATGGAGCCGAGCCACGCACTTCTTTGGTGGCAATCGTCAACGCCCCCCAGCCGTTTCGTCTCGCCAGCGTTCACTTTTACGCGACGCAAGAGCAACGAATGGCTCAAGCAAAAACACTGCTCGAGTTCCTTGATGAGCGACAAGAATTGCCTTGCATCATCGCTGGCGATTTCAACTCCAAGCCTGATTCACCGGTGCTGAAATTGTTCTCCGATTGGAACATTCCCGACAAAGGCGATGACAATTTCACGTTCTCGTCCGACGACCCGAGAACGGAGATTGACTTCATCCTTCATCGTCCAGACACGGCATTCGTGGTGCGTGAGATCGACGTAATTGACGAACCGATTGCATCCGACCATCGGCCGCTTCTTGCCGAACTGTCCGTTACGCCAGAGCGGCAAACTCGATGGTGGAAAGGCAATCTGCACACGCATTCGCTGTGGAGCGACGGAAACGATTTTCCGGAAATGATCGCCGACTGGTATCGCCAACGAGACTACCATTTCTTGGCCCTCTCCGACCACAACATCCTGAGTGAAGGCCCTCGCTGGATGAAGCTCACCGCAATCGAAAGCCGCAATGGCAAAACAGCTCTCCCAAAGTACCTCGCGCGATTCGGAAAAGATTGGGTCGAGACACGTGGCAACCGTGGCGACGGATCGTTCGAGGTTCGCCTCAAACCGCTGTCTGAGTTTCGTACTTTGGTCGAGTCGGCCGGCGAATTCTTGATGCTCCAATCCGAAGAGATCACTGACAAGGGTGCTCACATCAATGCGACTAACATTGCCGAAGTTATCGAGCCACAGGGAGGTGAATCAGTTCGAGAGACCATCCAGAATAACCTGCGAGCCATCGATGAGCAGTCAAAGCGACTAGGCCGGACTATCATCCCGCACTTGAACCACCCAAATCTCGGTGATAAGGGAATCTCAGCGGAAGACTTGGCGGCGTTGGTGCAGGACGAGTTCTTCGAAGTATTCAACGGCGTGGATCAAGACGGCGACCTGGGCAGCGACCGCCGCCACAGCTTGGAGACGTTGTGGGATATCACCAGCACACTGCGTCTTAGTGAACTCAGCGCTGCCCCGATGTTCGCGCTGGCAACCGATGACAGCCACGAATACCATGGGAAGAAACGCCTTGCACCTGGCCGTGGTTGGATAATGTTGCGAGCGAAGTTCCTTTCGCCCGAATCGATCGTCAATGCGATGAAGCAAGGCGACTTCTACGCGTCGTCGGGCGTCGTCTTGAAAAACGTCGAATTCGACGAGACAAGCAAAACGCTGCATATCGAAATCGAACCGAATGGCGATGCCAAGTTCACAACACAATTCATCGGCACACCCACCAAATTTGAAACGACGACCACACAACGTGAGGACAAAGAAGGCAATGCCGTCGAAGGGACACTCGACTATTCTGCGGACGTTGGGAAAGTATTCGCGACCGAAAAAGGACATAAGGTTAGCTACAACATGACCGGCAACGAGCTGTACATTCGGGCAACCATTACCAGTAACATGGCTCCCCAAGACCCAACCAGTGAAAGCCCGTTAGCGAAGGCTTGGACACAACCCGTCGGCTGGCGTGGACGCCTGGCAAAGTAGCCGGTAGAAAATTGAAGAGACGAGTAGGCATCCCTCCTCGCTAGGACCGCGATGGAATCGGCTCGTTCGTAATGACTGATGGCTTAAGACGCTCGGCGAAGGAGTGGGCTGCCCATCGTCTACGCCGCCTGCCTAATCTCCGTCGTCGTATCTTGTCGAAACGGGCGTAGATACCAAGAGAAGGCACCGTTCAGAATACGTCGAAAGTCTTGCCCCAATAGCAGGGAGCAAGGGACGAGGTACAGGGTAACGCCGGTCGCGAACAGGACGCCGAAGGCCAGGGATACAGCCATTGGGATGAGGAACTGCGCCTGCAGCGAACGATCCAAAAGCAATGGAAGTAGGCCGACGAAAGTTGTTACGGACGTGAGCATGATTGGCCGGAACCTTCGGGCACCGGCGTCGAGTGCTGCGTCCCGTAGCGATGCACCTTCACCAAGTCGCCGGTTGACGTAATCCACCATCACGAGCGTGTCGTTGACGGCGATCCCCGCCAAGGCAAGCATCCCGAAGACGGACAGATACGACGGCGCCAAGTCCATGATGATGTGACCTAGCAGTGCACCAATAACGGCGAATGGCACGGCCAGCATGACATAGATGGGTTGCGTGACAGACTTTAGCGGAATCGACAACAGTCCATAGAGGGTCAACAGCATGATGATCGCTCCAAGGATCGTCTGTCTTCGGGTGTCTTCCGCTTCGGCAACGTACCCCGTGAATTGATATGACAGATTCGCGTCTTGGCAGAGTGCGTTGAGCTGCGGAGTTATCTGTTCAGCAATGCCGAGTACATCCACTTCTTCATCCACGGGTTGTGCGCCGATGTCGAGCGTCTCCGCCCCGTCCTTGCGTTCGAGCCGTGACGGAGCCTTGGTGAGCTGAGTCATCGCCACGGTCGACAAGGGAACATTGGCCCCACTGGGCGTCTTGATTCTGAGTTGCTCGAGCGTGTGCAGAGACTCGCGATCCAGCTTTGGCAAACGCACCATGGCGCGGACCAGGTCGATGCCTCGCTGCACGCGCTGGGCTTCTTCCCCGTAGAACGCCTGACGGATCTGCTGAGCGAGCATGGTTTGCGTCAGTCCCAGCTCGACACCCATCGGCTTCAAGGTCAGTTCAAGTTCGTCCTGCCCACGGTTGATCTTTGCCCAGACCGAACTGAAATCGTCGTCAAAGCCTTCCAAAATCTGTTTAATTTCTTCCGCTACCGCGATCTTCGTCGGTGAATCCGGGCCCCGCAGCTCGATGGTCAGGCTCTCTTCGTCGTCGTCACCTCGCCTCATGTTCGAATCGGCATAGACTCGGAAACGCTCGGCTTCAGGTATTGGTCCGATCAACTCCGTCCAGCGAGCTGCAATTTCGCTGTTGCGCGGTCCCGGCTCGCTTCGTTTATCAGGAGCCATGATCTCGACAGAAATGTAGCCCTTGGACTTTTCAAAATCGCGAGTTGTGTATTCGGCGCCGATGGTACGGGACACGTTCTGGATCAATGATTCACCACTTCCGGGATCAACGAACTCTCCACGCACTTGCTCCAACGCGCTGGAGATGCGTTCCATGTACCGAGTCGTCGATTCCAGCGAAGTACTGGTGGGCAGTGTCAGCATCATGCTGATGCGATTGCGGTCGACCTTAGGAAACGCCACGAACTCCATCCAGCCACCGACGCAATAGCCGGCCATCAGCATTCCCATCGTGACGAACAGCGCGAACACGGAGAACCGATTATTCACCGCGATTTTCAGCGTTGGGCAGTACAGCTTGTCGATGAACCACTCCAGCCCAGTCGCGATCCGTGCTTGGAACCGAGAAAAAGCGTTCGTCGATTGATTGACACGCACGTGTTTTAGGTGAGATGGCAGAATTAGTTTGGACTCGATTAACGAAAACAGTAACACCGGAGCAACCACCGGAGGAATCTGTTTGGCGAACTCGCCCCACCTACCATCGAAAAACAATAGAGGAATAAAGGCGACCATCGTGGTTAGGGCTCCGAACGTGACCGGCGTCGCCACTTCGTGAGTCCCCTCGACAACGGCGTCCAGCGGATCCATCCCAGTCTTCAGTTTGGAATAAACGTTTTCACCAGTGACGATCGCGTCGTCGACGACGATTCCAACCACGATGATAAAGCCGAACAGGCTCATCACATTCGCGGTCATTCCAAACCAAGGCATCAACAGCACGCCACCGCAAAACGATACCGGAATACCGACGACGATCCAAAATGCGAGCGTGGGACGCAAGAACAGCCCGAGAAGTACGAGCACCAACACGCTGCCCTGCAGCAGCGAACTCCCAAGCGTGCTGAGCCGACCTCGAATGGAAACGGAGTCGTCATCGTAGACAAAAAGATCGATGCCTTGAGGAAATCGAGAGCCGGACTCCTCGACATAGTCGTGAACCATGTCGGAGATCTGGATCGCGCTTTCCTGGCCGGTTCGCATGACTTCGACAAACATGGCCGGCTTGCCATTGAACTCGACGCGCTTTTCGCCTTCTTCAAATCCATCGTGAATCGTGGCCACCTCGCCGAGCAACACTTCACCTCCGTCGTCCGAGACGACAGGTACTCGCGCAAAATCTTCAGCTGAATAGGCTTGGCCGCGCGTGCGCAGTGAGAAGCTGCCGCTTTCACTATCGATCGCTCCCGCCGGAAGATCGATCGAGGATTGGCGAATGGCGTTTGTCAGATCCTCCAGGCTAAGACCGTAAGACAGGAGCCGCGTCGGAGAGGCCTCGATGGATATTTCGAAAGGACTGTCTCCCGCCATGTCAACCTGGCTGATTCCTTCCAGTTCGAGTAAGTCATCTTGCACCCGTCTCGCTACCTTCATCAGGCCATGCTGGTCGAGATCTCCCGTGACCGCGACGGTAAGCACCTCGTACCACATCGTCGAATCAGGAATTCGGATCCGAGGCAGTTCGGTCTCGTCCGGGAAGGTGGTGATCGAATCCACACGAGCTTGAATGTCGTCCTTGAACGCATTCAAATCGACGCCCGGTTTCGCATCGAACCGAATGCGTGCCGAGCCGCGATAACCATCGGCGTCAATTTCCTCCAGCCCTTGCAGGCCTTCCATGGCTTGCTCGATGGGAATCAAGATCGCCCGTTCGACATCCTTCGCCGTAGCCCCGTGGTACGTCATTTCCACTTCGACAGTGCGATAAACTCGCTTGGGCGTCACCTCTAACGGAATTCGATAGATGGCCGTGTACACACCCGCGATGACAATCGCCAACATCAGGAAGTTGGCAGCGATACCGTTCTTTGCGAACCAGCGAATCATCTTTGAGACGTCTCCTTAGTCTCCGCGTTCGCCATCGCATCGCCCTGTCCTGCGTCGGGAATGATCTCGACAGGACTGCCTTCTGGGGCATAGACGAGGCTGGTCGTCGCAAGCAGATCTCCATGTTGAATTCTGGGGTTGCGGATGATCATGTGCTGCTCGTCCGACCAAAGTGGCTCGATCGTTCTTTGGCTTAACGTTTGCTGCTCTTTTTCAATCACATAGACTTTGTTGAGCTGACTCACCGCGTTGCGTGGAATCTTGATCACATTTTTGAGCACGATGCCAGCGATGGCCGCAGTCACGGGTTGTCCCATGCGCAAGACGGGATGTCGGGAATTCAGTCCAAACGGATCTTCGACGATGGCAATAGCGAAAAGCTCTAACGAATTCTGGTCGAGCATGCCTTCGGTGCGGACGATTTTCGCATGCCAGACGTTCTCCGATGTGTCGTCAATCGCATCTCGTAGTTCAACGTCGATGGGTTTGTCGCTGGTCAGCTCAGGAAGTTTCAGATATCGGAGGTCTCGTCGCGTCAAAGGCAGGCGGACTTCGGCGTAATCAACAGAGATAACTTCTCCGAGAACCGTGGTGGCGCTGACCTGCTGACCGAGCCCGATCGTTTTGGCCACGACACGCCCATCAAACGGTGCTTTTAGTTGCTCACGACCCAGCCTTTGTCTTTCCAGTTTCAAGGCGGCATCTTCGGCAGCCAAGCGAGCATGGGAGGCCGCCAAGTTCGCCTCCAGCTCCTGAAGAACTTTGGCTTTGGTAATGTTCTGGAAGACATCGAGTTCGGTCTGCCTCGCCTTTACTTCGAGCTCGGCGTGCCTGACAGTGTCAGCCTTGCTGCCAAGCTCCAGCTTGCTGGCGTAGCCTTTCCGAAACATCTTCTGTGCGTGACCGTGAATATCTTTCGCGGATTTCAAGTTCGTTTGCGAAACGACAAGTGCCATCTCCTTAGCCGCCAACTCAGTCTGAAAGCTGCCCTCTAAGTACTCCTTAATACTTGTCTTTGCGACTTCGACCTGACTCGCGGCGAGAATTCTATTGGCAAGTGCGTTTTCGTAACTGATCTCCTGCTGCGTGACGTCCTCCTCGTCCAGCTCAATAAGGACATCGCCTTTGGAAAAGTAAGAGCCGACTTCGAAGTTCGGATGAATCTTCGCGATTCGTCCCGCTACCTCAGCGCTGATGATGACGTGGTTCTTCGGCTGCACGGTCGCATGCGTCCGTACGGATACGGGATAGTCGCACTGGGCGACTTCCGTCACGGTCGTGCGGATTTTTCGTTCAGCAGCCGGTTTGCTCTCCGATTCCTTCGGTCCAACGGTCAAAGCGAGATACCCAAGACCGCCAGCCGCAAGAATTGCGCACGGAATCGCAACGCGACCCAAACAAGCAACGATACGATTTGTGGACATTTCTTGCGAACCTCGAGTGCAGCAACTTACGGACGTCTTGGGGCAGCCTCAAAGTGCCATAAACACATGTTGGGCAAACCGACACCGCTTTTATGCGGCGGAACAAGAACACCATGTGCCGATGCACATACAGATTCTCGTTGGGTGGGGGGGGGACTGCGGGTACTAACGCGACCTTCTAACTGCATTCTACACAGTGACGTCTGCTACGTCAGGACGCATACCTTGACTGTTAGATCTTCTTGGCTTGTGAAACCCTGTGGTTCAAGCGACTTGGCAAAACACCCGATCCGCCGTAAGTAGCCCACCGTCTTTACCATCGGCACCACGGCTTCAGTCTGTTCTAATTCAAACTATGGCTTCCACCTGTAAAAACGAGAGTCTCTAAAGGTCAAATCCATGCGCAAACGAACTCGTCGCCGGTCAAACCACTTAGTTGCTTTCCTCGTTGTTGTCGCCTGGATAGCCGGCGGTGGGTTACTTCGAGGTCAGGAGCATAATGAGGACGCATTTGCCGTTGAAGCCACGCTGTCTGACGACCAGCTTTTGGAACTCGTTCAGCGGCAGACGTTTCGTTACTTCTATGATTTTGGGCATCCGGATTGCGGCCTCGCTCGCGAACGTAGTGCACCGGCATTACGAGGCACGAAAGGGCATGCTGGCCTAAATGATATTGTCACGACAGGTGGCACTGGTTTTGGCTTGATGGCTTTTCCGATCGCTGTCGATCGCGAATGGATTACTCGCACTGATGCTGTCGGTCGATTGTTGAAGATTGTCCGGTTTCTCGAACGAGCTCCGCGCTTTCACGGGATGTGGGCTCATTGGTACATGGGGAATACCGGCGAGGTTCGACCATTCTCAAAGAATGACGATGGTGGCGACATCGTCGAAAGTGCGTTCTTGCTTCAGGGGTTGCTGGCTGTAAGGCAGTACTTCGATGGAGATTCTGCGGACGAACGAGAGTTGCGGGAGACGATTACGCGGCTATGGCATGAAGCCGATTGGAAGTGGTACCAAAACGGAAAGCCTTGGTTGCACTGGCATTGGTCGCCGAATTATGGATTCGAAAAGAACATGCCGATCATGGGGTTCGACGAATGTATGATCGTTTATGTCTTGGCGGTCGCGTCTCCAACGCACGCAGTCGATGCTTCGCTCTATGACTCTGGATGGGCGAGGGAAGGGAACGAGCGTTTTGCGGGCAAAGGTGGCTATGTCGAGCGGTTAAAAATTGGCCCCGATAACAGTGGAGGCCCGCTCTTCTTTTCCCACTATTCGCACCTCGGTTTGTCGCCGCATATCGCGGACAAGTACGTCACGAAAGCAGGCTACCGAGACTACGCAGACCGTCACCGAGCGCAGAATCAGTATTGCGTGGATTGGTGTCGGAAACGAGGCTATCCCGCGAACTGTTGGGGCCTGACTTCTAGCGACGATCCGGAAAAGGGCTACAAGGCACACAGCGCCGAAGATGGTCCTCGCGGTGACAACGGCACGATTACTCCAACCGCGGCTCTTTCATCCATTGTCTACACTCCGCAGCAATCACTCGCGTTCCTCCGCTACATCTGGGACGAGCATCGTGAAGACTTGTGGAGCGACTTCGGCTTTCACGACGCATTCAGTCTGAAACGCAATTGGTACGCCCCGGCTCACCTTGCCATCGACCAAGGCCCCATCATTGTGATGATCGAGAACTATCGTTCGGGCAGACCTTGGAAACGATTCATGGCGATTCCTGAAATTCAACGGGCGCTAAAACAACTCGATCTTACTGAGACAAAAAGAGTGGTGAGTCATCACGACATCGTTTTTGCCAAAGTTGACAAGCAAAGTTTGAGTCTCGACATCCACATGCCGGAAGAAGAAAATCCGCCCCTCGTCGTCTGGATACATGGTGGTGGATGGCGAGCGGGATCAAAGAACCGACCGGCAATTCAGTCGCTCACCGAGGAAGGCTATGCGGTGGCGAGTATTAGCTATCGTTTTACCGACGCCGCTATTTTTCCAGCTCAAATTCATGACTGCAAAGCCGCGATACGATGGCTGCGCGCCAACGCGACCCGATTCGGATATAACGCTGACCAGATTGCGGTGGCTGGCGGTTCCGCCGGAGGTCACTTGGCTTTGTTGCTGGGAGTTTCCGGCGGTGTTGACGAACTGGAAGGAAACGTCGGTGGCAACCTCGAACATAGCTCACGCGTGCAAGCCATCGTCGATTACTACGGGCCTTCGGATTTCGTTCTTCGAGGAAAGACGCAGCCGGATCGGGCTTACACGGAAAAGTCCGGCAGCTTCGCCTTGCTTGGTGGCGTGAAAGATGGCAAGCCGAGTGTTGAGGTAGAGAAGTTTGCAAGTCCGGCAACGTACGTGTCTGCTGATGACCCACCGCTACTAGTTTTCCACGGAAGCAACGACGAAGTTGTACTATTAGATCAGAGCCAGCGGATCGTAGATCTTTACAAAGCCGCCGGCTTGGAAGCAGATTTCAAGGTTGTCGAAAAAGCCGGGCACGGTGGAAGGCAGTTCTTTAGCGGACAGCATTTTCGTACCCTCACTGAGTTTCTTAGGCTCACCGTTAAGAAGGCGGGTGAGTCCAATTAGCTTGCAAGGGCAGGGGAGTGCGGATCTACTTGAGCTCTGTCGAAGTTTTTTCATCGCGTCGGCATGCAGCCACTACCCCGTGCTCTTCAGTCCGCCCGCGACGCCGTTCGTGATATTCAACAGCTTCTTCAGCAAGGCATCGGACTTTGCTGTGTCCGACTCGGTGCCCTCGACCTCTTTTGCGGTTCTCCAGTCGCGAAGATAGCGGAGCTGCAGTTGGTGCAGGTTCTTGAGAACGTTACCTCGTCGCTGGATATTGTTCAGCTGAGTAACGCGACGTTCTTCTTTGGGCTTACCAAAGAGCTGAGTGATCTGCTCCAGCCCCGACTCGCGATCTTCCTCCAGCATGGACATGATCGAATCGCGAATCTCTGCGTCTGGTACGAGGTCTGCGAACTCTTGCATGATCTCGGAGTCTGAATTTAGCAAGCTGGTCTCCACTTCGATGAGTGTATAGAAGAGCAACGGCCATTCCGTGGCGACTTCTTGTAGAACTTTCCATTCGTTGGGATGTTCAGTGGCCAGCTGCTTAATCGCCGTACCGACAGCAAACCAGCCGGTTAAATCAAATCGAGACTGGTTCCAGCTAAAAACCCAGGGAATGGCACGAAGGTCGTTGAGACTGCGAGTCCCGGTGCGTCGAGCTGGGCGTGATCCGATCCTGCTTTGTTCGAGGACATCTATGGGAGTCGCCTTTGTGTAGAAAGGAATGAATCCATGATGCCCGATCAACGACGCGTAGCTGGTCTGAGCAAGTCCGGCGACTCGATCCATGGCATCCGCAATGTGGGAGCCCAACTTTGGCGGATCTTTTACCTTCATTACTTGGCGCGCGGTACCGGCGAGGATCATCTCCAGGTTGTAGGTGGACGTCAGGCGGTTGGCGAACTGCTGTGCGATCGTTTCACCCTGTACGGTGATTTTGATCGCGCCAGTGAGAGAACCGGCAGGCATGCTGTCGAGAAAACGATGGTACTTGCCGCCGCCACGGCTGATGGTTCCGCCGCGGCCGTGGAAGAGACAAAGCTCGACGTTATGTTGGGCAGCGACCTCGCTCAGACTTTGTTCCACCTGGAAGATGTTCCAGCGACTGGCCAGGATGCCTCCGTCCTTGCTGCTGTCGCTGTAGCCTAGCATCACTTCTTGGCGATTATCGACGAGCCGACTCTTCGTGATACGGTGATTCAGGAACGCATCGAGAATTCGTCCACCGGCCTGCAAGTCTTCGATGGTTTCCAACAAGGGCACTACGGGAATCGACGTCTCCAGCAATCCAACCTCGCGGAGGAACAAGTACACGACCAGCAAATCGGTCAGGTCTCGCGTCATACTCACGATCAGCGAGCCAACGCCTTCTTCGCCATAGCGCTGGACGTGCCGACGTAGCACCTGGAAGCAGGCCAGCACTTGGTCGGCCTCTGGCCCGCAACGTTCACCGAGCACCAAAAAAGGTCGGCGAGTTTGCAATTCTCCCTCAAGGAATGTGAGACGCTTATCCATATCCCAAGCCGCGAAATCGTAGTCCTCGAAACCGGCCGCTTGCAGAATCTGGCTCAGTGCTTTTTCGTGGAACGCACTATTCTGCCGGATATCGAGTTTCGCCAGATGGAACCCGAAACACTGTAAGTGCCGTTCGACGGCGAACAGCTTGTCTCGTGCAATCCGCTGTGCGCCGATCGTCTGCAAGGATTCTCGCAGTAGCTTGAGGTCCGCCCGCATCTCTTCTGGACTGGAGTAGCAGACTTCGGGGGCGTCGAACTCTTGCAACGTATTTTCAACGCGAATCGACATGTGACTGAGGAACTGCCGATAGGGACTTTGTGGATTGCGTTTCCTCGCTTCTTTGCCGGCTTCACCCAGCGTCTCTTCGCCTCGCCGAATAGCATCCACTAGAGGCTGTGGCGTCGGCTGGTGAACATCCGACATGCTCAAGTTGACGGCCAAGTCTGTTAAGTGTTTCTGAAGTAGTTCCAGTGCCTTCTGTCGGTGCAACTTGAGCGTGCTCTCGGTGAACTCGGCCGTCACGTAAGGATGGCCATCGCGGTCACCGCCAACCCAACTGCCGAACTCCAACAGAGGGAACTGCTCTGGCTCGTTCAGAAACTCGGACGAGAGCCCCATTGCTTTCCAAGTGCCACGTAAGTGTCGATCGCTCTCGATCAGCGCGAGCGGGAACGCATGCGTGAAGTAGTGCATGACGTTCTCACGTTCGTCCTCAAGACGCGGTTTCTCCAGATGCACTTCGCCAGTCCGCCAGAGTCGTTCGAGCAAAGCCTTCGTGGATTCGCGAAGCTGCTCCTTCTCCGTGTCAGACCACACTTGATTCTCGCGCTTGACGAGCAGCAGGTATAACTCGCGATGCAGTTCGAGTACCGTGACGCGTTTAGCCTCCGTGGGATGAGCCGTTAGCACCGGGCGAATTCGAAGTCGAGGCAGGATCGCAGCCATCTCTGCTTCCGCATGGCCTTCATCTTTCCACTGCGCAAATGTCTCTCCCCACGAACCACGAATCGCTGCCGTGCCAGACTGATTCTCAAGCCGCCGCTTGTATTGAACGGCAGCGTTCTCTTCGACCATATTGAGCAACTGGAAGGAGATGCTCAGTGCCTGGATGTACTTGCCTTCGTCGTCCGGTGCCAGCTCAGTGGTGGCATTCCCGTTGTCGAGCCAAGGAAGTCGTGCCGCCAATTCTCCTTCGCCAAGCGAGACAAGCACCTCCCGGAAACAATTCATGATGAACGAAAGATCATCTTCAATTTTCTGCCGACTTCGCTGCTTCAGGCTTTGATCTTCGAGATTGCTCATTCATTCTGCTTTCGGGTTCCGTTTACGGTCAACCAGAGAGGGTACCGCCGTTAGCGGTTCGCATGAAGGCGTCTTTGGCACTGGGCCAACACTCTGCGGCGTACCCGCAGGTCTGGAGTAAGAACCGTCTATATAGGTAGGCAGTAAACCCAGGGGGTTCGACTCGTTTCTCAGGAACCGGCAAGAGCGCCGATTCGTCAACTTCAAAGCTCTCCTTACCCCGTCCGCCAACCTTAGAAACTCTCTGACCCAAGAGGTAGCGTTGGCTAGCGTTCCCGAGCCCAAAGGTCTGAGCACGATGCTCTTTGCCACCGCTCTCGCGGAATGGTAATCCGCCAACGTCGCTTTTGAACTGATGCTATTTGACTAAGGGCTCTAGCCTAAGCTCTCGCACATCATCCCATTGCTTGTCTTCAGCTATCTCTACCCCTTTCCAGCCAAGTTCTTTCAAAAATGAGCGACCCTGCTCGGAGTTTTCCATTTCCGTCAGCGCGTGGGCTATTCGGTTCGTTTTATTCATGTCTAGACGTGGGTGAGCCGCCAATGGATGAGATGTGTAAGGTTGGCTCGTCCAAAGTATCCTAAGCCGATTCCGAATCGCTGGGCTGACATTGCTTAATGTGCGTTTGACACCCCCGCCGCCTACAAACATTCCACGAGCAACCGCCATATAGACGGAGTCATGGGATGAAACGTACTTGGGTGTAACTTCAATACCATCCCTCGTGAATTGAGCCCGTGGCAAAACAGTAGCGGCAAATGCTGCGGGTGCAGGAAACGCGAGGGTTTGCTGATCAAAATCGCTCAGATGCTCAATTTCGCTGTCTTTACGTACAACGATAATCCCACGAATGCTTTTGTTTTTGGCTTTTGCAAATGCTCGATAACCGGTACTCCTGCTGAACTCAACATAGTGGTACGGGTTCATGTAGACGATATCGTATCTACCTTTCGCCACCCGCTCCTCGAATACCGGGATAGATGGAGCTGTTTTAAACTGCAACTTTAGTCCGGTGTTTTCCTCAAGATGACTTAATATCGGGCGCCAGGTCAGCGCAAGCCTACTGGCATTTTGTTGGGGTACGATACCGACGGAGATGACATCAAGCTCTTCTGCCTGAAGCCCGCCTGAACATAGCAACGCGGCAACCACGACTGTTCTCAGCACCAGGACAATGGCACCGATTGGTGGCTTTGCTTTGGTAGTTGTCATGCAGGAGATTCCACTTTTCCAAGGAACAGAGGCAAGCAAATCGGAACTAAAGTGTAGGGTACAAACTGCCGAGTTTATGCCCATCAATCCACCAGGATCTAATCAACTACGCCAATCAGAACAGCTGAACTAATCTAGAGAAGTCCGCAATTTAGCTGGTGGTCTTCCGCAATTTCGAAGGGGATTTCGTGAGCCATCTGCGACAAAATTAGGCGCGATATAGGTTGTAACATCGGAGTTCGTTCCAGTGTCAATTTCGATGTGATATGAAAATTCCTCATCCGAGATTCCTGCGAACACCTCTACCTCTATGGATACGTATTTGCCTGGCGCACCTCGTGACCGTATCGTTGGTCGCTTACGCGGCGACGAACGTAGGGTTTGAAGAACGCGAGCAGGAACTCGAATCGACGCTGAAGGAACAAAGCTGGCGGACACTTCAAGTGTTGTCTGCCGGTGCACTTGAACCGGTAATCACAGAAGATATCGGGCACCTGGATAC